>DATHKK010000430.1:0-2104 GCA_035489355.1 Candidatus Limnocylindria bacterium | reverse complement strand
GCGATACCAACGCACCAATTCCTCGCGTCGCCCCGGTCGGCATCGCCATGTCCCGTTTCAACGAGCGTTTCGATGTTCGAGCCATCGAGATTCGCGCGCATGACTCGCATGCCTTCGCGGTCCGACCAGTAGAGTTTGCGGTTCTTCGCCTCGAGCTGGAGTTGCTTGGGAGTCCGGGTCGCGCCGGACGGGACAATGTTCGTGACGTTTGTGCCGTCGAGGTTGGCACGATCGATCGTGCCGTCGTTGGCCTTGGGATTCCCCATATTTGTCCAGTAAATGTGGCCGGCTGCGACGTCAACCACGATACCGTCGGGAAGTTTTCGGCCTTCGCTGACTATAGTTTTAATGTCGGAGCCGTCCGGGTTCGACGTAAGGACGCGACCTGCGGCGAGATCCAGAAAATACAAACGGCCCAGAGTCTTTGCGGGGAATTTCGATACTGTTTCAGACTTCGAAGCTTTAGAAGACGGCATGAATCTTTTATTCCTTTCTTTTTGCTTTCATTTAGCGAGCGTCGCTTCAGGAGCAGTACTCTCAGCTGGCTACACGAAGGCGCTCAGACCGGTAACGGCCTTGCCCACAATTAGGTTTTGCATTTGGAACGTGCCCTCGTAGGAGTAGAGGGCTTCTGCATCCACAAAGAACCGCCCGACGTTGTACTCAGCGGCGATGCCGTTGCCGCCGAGCAGTTCGCGCGCCCACGCGACCGTCTCGCGGCATTTGGCGGTAGTAAAGGCCTTGGCAAGCGATGCCTGCGCGTCCTTCAACTTGCCTTCGGCCTGCAACTGGGACATGCGCACCAAAAGGCACTGCGAAGCGGTGATGTTGGCGAGCATCTTGGCCAAAAGGTCTTGCACCATTTGGAATGAGCCAATCGGCTTGCCGCACTGCAAACGCTCCTGGCTGTACTTGAGCGCGTTTTCGTAAGCGCCCATGGCGCATCCCGTCGCTTCCCAGCCGACCAGGAATCGGGTCATTTTCAGGACGCGGGCCGTGTCGCGGAACGATTGATCGGCTTGCAGGCGGTTTTCCTCTGGAATGCGGCAGTTCTCCATCGTGATCAGACCGTTCTGCACGACCTTGAGGGCGATCTTGTTCTGGATTTTTTCGACCTTGAATCCGGGTGTGGTCTTGTTCTCGACGATAAACGCCTTGACCTGGTTGTCGGCGAGATCGCGTGCCCAGATAATCGAGATGTCGCAAAACGGAGAATTGCCGATCCATTTCTTCTGGCCGTTGAGGATCCAGGTGTCCCCGTCACGCTTGGCCGTAGTCGTAAGGCCGCCGCCGGTTCCCGAGCCGACAAGAGGCTCGGTCAAGCCGAAGCAGCCAATTTTTTCCCAGCGGGCCATTGGTGGGAGCCATTTTTGCTTTTGTTCCTCGGAACCGCCCAGGTAGATGGACCCCATGGCCAAGCCGTTGTGCACGCCGAAGAATGTGGCGATTGAGGAATCGACGCGCGCCATCTCCATGGCGATCAAGCCAAATAGCTGCACGCTTCCGCCTCGGCACCCATACCCGTTCATGCCAGCGCCGCCGATATTGAGTTCCTTGATCGCGGGCAACAATTCAAACGGGAAAGAGTCCTCGACCCAATACTTCGTGATAATGGGCTGGACCTTGGTTTCCATGAACGTGCGCACCTGCTTCACGACCGCCAGCTCATCGGCGGGCAAAGTCTCTACGAGCTCGTAGAAGTCTGAATTGGGTTGAGGAAGTGCTTTTTTGATTTCTTTTGTTGGACTCGCCATGAAGTTTCCTCTTGTTCCGTTTGCCTGGTGTTTGTGACTGCCACGACGACTGGAAGCAACCTGTCGGCCAAAAATCGTGTTGCCTTAGATCGCTGAAAAGAGGCGCGTTACTTTTTCCGATATGGTTCAAGCTGCAGAACCGCTGTCAACCCGTTCACTCAACTGCCTAGGCTTTGACCCCGAGGCTTTCGAACTCAATTAACAAGGCACGAGCGGATTTCTATATGTTCTTGAATCACGAACACAAAAATGTGGATGACCGTGGGAAAGCAGATTCGTGCTGGCCAAGACAGCCATTCGTTGCCGATCGACCGTAGCCCTCAATGGCGACGAGCTTGCGGGGACTGTTG
>DATHKK010000429.1:0-4253 GCA_035489355.1 Candidatus Limnocylindria bacterium | reverse complement strand
CGCATCATGGCAGAGGGTCGCCGTCCCGAGGCCTCTACTCTGTTCAAACATTTCCTTAGTCCAGGCCCTGACGCCCCGGTGCCGCGCCGCGTTAGCGATGGCATTGTCCATTTCGCTTTCGTCCCGACTTATCCGGTGGGCAGCAACGGCTTCGTGCCGACGGGGAACAGCTTCACCTTTCCGCGCCGAGTGGACGCCGACACGGTGGTGGAAATTCCCGCTTACGTGGACATCGAAATCGGCGTGCTCGAGCCTGCAACCTTGAAACAGTTCCGCGCTCTGAAAGATTTCAATACAGTCGCCGCGCAAAATTTTCTCCGCGATCACGTCGGCCGCATCCATTTCTTCCGCGAGCGCGTGCCGATTCGCAATTTCGTCAACCCGTATCGTTCCAATGAAGTGCCGTAACTCACAACGTGGCGTCGCGCTCGTGCTGACCCTGATCATGCTGGCGATTATTACGATCGTCGTGGTGGTCTTCCTCGCCACCACGCGGCGCAATCGCCAGTCGGTGACGGTGCGGCAGGCGCAGACGGATGCGGAGCACGCGGCGGAGGTCGCCTTTCAGCACGTGAACGCGAGGATTGCAGAGCGAATCCTGCGCGCGACAAACCTGCTGGCGCTGGATTTCATGGTGTCTTATCCGGTTTCTTCGGAACGATTCACCAACAACGGCGTCATCTTTCATTTGCGCGCCTACAGCAATGAACTCAACGCCAACGGCATGTTGTGGCCGACCAACGACAATCAAATCCCGCGCGTTCTCAACAGTTCCAACACCGTCGGCGTGTATCTCGATCTAAATCGAAACCGGCAGTTCGATGATCCGGCGGACCCCGAGGAAGTGCCGTACGGCGATCCGATTTGGGTGGGCGTCCTCGATAAACCCTGGCTGCGGCACGGTCCGAACAATCGGTTCATCGCGCGCTACGCCTACATGGTTCTCCCCGTCGGCAAGGCGCTCGACCTCAACACCATTCATCACGATACGTCGCCCAACGCCGGCTACGGTTTCATGCGCAATCAGGGTGTTGGTCCATGGGAATTGAATCTCGCCGCGCTGCTGCACGAACTCGATCCCAGCCTTTGGGACTACGATTACAGCATCGTCAATGGCATGCCCGAGGCGCGCGGCACGGCCTTCGAAGATGCGCTCTCCGTGGTCCGCTATCGCGAAGGCTGGCCGCTCAATGCCAATACAGTTTTCAATGCGAAGAGCTTCGCACAAACTTACATCGACGCGCTGCCGAACAACTTTCCAAATCCCGCGGTGGACATTTATTCGGACGGCAGCAACGGGATTCCGGCCGGCAGAATGGTTTCGTTGCGCATCGACGATGATTTGCCGAACAAGAGTTCGCGCTGGCCCGGTTCAGAGACGACAAACCATTTCTTTCACATCCAGGAACTGTTCGATCACGCCGACCTCGGCGGGTTTGGTTCCGTGAAGTCGAACAAAGTCACGTTTGAGTTTTATTCCAATCTGACCAACGCGCTGAAACGCGTGAACGCGAATGGCGAGACCAACTCGGCCCTCTACTACAAGTTGCTTTCCCTGCTCTCGACGGACACCGGCAGCGACGCGAATGAAAAGATCAACTTGAACTTCGCGGACCGGCACGCGCGCATTCCGGGGTTCACTTACGATCCGACCAACTTCGTCTCGTGGGATTCCTCACCCGCCCTGGCCGTGGCGTTCTACACCAACGTGGCTGAGCGCATCTTTCTCGCGCAGTCCAACGAGCTGAACCTGGGCACGAATTTGATCATTCGTTCCATGCTGCAAATTCCGGTGTATCCGACCAATCGCTACACGACGGCCATTCACCGCATTCTTCAGGAAGCCGCCAACATTTTTGATGCGGCGAATACGAACCTGTATCCGTCCGTTTTCCGCCCGCTCTTCGGTCCGGGTCCGATCGCAGGCGCGAACTACATCGTGGGCTACGAATACGATCCGGAGGTGAGCACGTTGAGGAACTGGCTCGATAGGAATACCAACGGCATCCCGCTCGTGGTCGGCGCGAAGAAGGGCTATCCGAACTTCAACGAGTTCACGATGATGTCGGAGTTCATCACTTCGCGCAAAATCGAGTTGCAGCGGCCCGCGACCAACGCGCCCCCCAACATGACCAACCAGATGTACACGCTGGGAATTTCCAATTACATGGGCGTGGAATTGTGGAATTCGTATCGGCGGCCCTTTCCTCGCGATCTGTCGATCACGGTTTCCAATTTCACCACGGCCTCGCTCACCAACGGTCAGGGTGTTCCGCCGTACGAGGCGATTTTGACGACGGCGTCCACGACCAATATCGCTGCGACGAAATGGCCGGGACGGGGGAACTTGACCGATTATTCCAAACTTTCTTTCATCGTTCCGTTTGCGACCAACCAGGCGTTTCTCACGAACTCGATGTATCGGTTCCTGGATCCAAATCGGGGCAGGTTCGTGCCCATTGACACGAACAGTTTCGAAAATGTGGCCGGCTATCCGGTGCCTTATTGGGTGCTGACGCTTTCCAATCGGATGACGTGCCTGATCCAGGAGAGAGACGTCATCACAGGGAGAGATCGCATTATTGATTTCGTTCTCCTCAACGACAATTTCGTCGTCGATTTGACGGCGGAGTTGCTGGCCTCAAATAATCCCTACGATCCCGATGCTTCCGCAGCGATTCGGGGACTGGGTCTGTGGGACACGAACCGAGCTTCCGCCGGTGCGCCGACAAGAGGTTTTCTTCAACAAATCTCAATTTCTCAAGGCGAACCGATACCCGGAATCCCGGAGTCAGAATGGATTGCCTACTTCGGGCTAAGACGCGAGGGCGACAAACTGCCGGCCATTAGCAATTTCAGGAGGTTTTGCCAACCGAATGCACCGCGGCTTGACGACTACCCTGAACCGCAGGCCAATTCCAGTTTGGCCATGCAGACGCCCTTCAATCCCGCCGTGAAGCTCACCGTTCAGAGCACGTGGCAGGCGAACGATCCCCTGGTGCATTATCACGCCGAGGATTTGCGCTTTGGCGCCACGAACAACTCGCAATATCAAAAGCCCAGCCAGGCGTCGTCCAATATCGCTCCCGCGACCCTGGGTTGGATCAATACGGTTTACTCGCCGTGGCATGGCAACCCGGACAAAGACACCCACGGGGGTGGCGGCAATTTGAGCATCAAGGACGCTGGCGTGGCGACCTCGGACGATTGGCAGTTTCCGAGCAACAAGCTGGCGACCATCGGCCTGCTCGGTCGCGTCCATCGCGGCACGCCGTGGCAAACGATTTATCTCAAATCCGAAGTCGCCTCGAATGATGAATGGCGCAAGCAGTCCGCCGATTGGGTGCTAGCGGATCCCGCCGATCCCAATAGCCTCATTTCACGGACCCACCCCTCGAGAGACTGGAAGCTCCTGGATATGTTCACGACAGCGATCGACGAGAGAAGTTCGAGCGGGTTGATGTCGATCAACCAAACGAACATGGAAGCGTGGTCGGCGTTGTTCAGTGGCGTGCTGGTGCTTTCCAATTCACACGAAACCGCAACGATGGCCAAGGCTCGCAACTATGATGAACTTTTCATCACACCCTGGGGCAATCAGCCGCTGACGAATTCCGGGTTTGCGCGAATCTGGGCGGGGATTCTCCGATACCAGACCAACCACGTGGATAAGTTGGGGCGTCGGATTCCTTTGGAGAGCATCGGAGACTTGATCCAGGGCGTGCCGGAGTTAACGATTCAGTCTCCCTTCCTGAACCTCGATCTGGGCGATCAGAGCCAGGCGCAACTCAAGTTCGGCCTTGACGATTTTGCTTACGAATGGATTCCCCAGCAGATTGCTTCGCTGTTGCGCGTGGGGCAGTCGCGCTTTGCGATTTACGCTTACGGGCAGGCGCTCAAGCCCGAACGCATCGATCCGTCCAGCGGACGAGTCGAGAATTATCAGGTCACGGCGGAGTTCGCCACGCGGACGGTCATCCGCATCGAAGGCGATCCTCGGTATCGCGTGCGCACGGTCGTGGAGAGTTTTAATATTTTACCGCCGGATTAAGAATGAAACAGGAAGCACAATTGGTTGGAAGCGGCGCGCGCGGAGCGACCTGCCCAGGCCATGGATGCATACGTCCCCGATCATTCCCGTTTCTTGGAACGGTAAAAGTGTGATTAGCTAAGGTATGCGCCCGAGAACCCGAACATGGATGGTGGTGAGCCTGGTGCTCATTGTCTGTGCCGGGTTTTGGTGGCGGCTGGGG
>DATHKK010000428.1:0-2582 GCA_035489355.1 Candidatus Limnocylindria bacterium | reverse complement strand
ATCAGGCGTTGAAGTAGGCACCAAGCGGTGGCGGCAAGCATGCCTGCCGCCACACCCGTGTTCACACAGCTTGCGCGCTCGACCGAAGTGCCGTGCCCTGCTAACCCTAAGACCAATGCGCCACTCGCCAGTCATGTTTTTGGCCGTGTCGGTTTTCCAACTGACCGCGACGGCGGACCTCGTTTGCGATTGGAACAATCTCGCGCTCTCGGCCATCCGCAACGAATCGACGTCTCCTCCCCTCGCCGCGCGCAACCTTGCGATTCTGCACGCGGCCATGCACGACGCCGTTAACGCCATCACGCCCACGCACGCTCAATATTTCACGCAGATCACGGTGACGCCGCCCGCTTCGCCTGAAGCGGCAGCGGCGACCGCCGCCCATCGCGTTTTGAGCGAACTTTTTCCAAGTCAAAGCGCGGCGTTCGATGCGGCCCTAATAAATTCGCTCAACGCCGTTCCGAATGAGATCGCGAAAACCAACGGCGTGCAGCTCGGCGAATTCGTGGCGGACATCATTCTGGATTGGCGTGCCAGCGACGGTTCGAGCACCAGCGTGCCGTACGTTCCGAGCACGGAACCGGGCGCCTGGCGTCGCACTGCGCCTTTCTTTCGTCCGCCTGAGTTGCCGCAATGGCCTTACGTCGGCTGTTTTGCTCTCACGAATGGAACACAATTTCGTCCCGCCGGTCCGCCGCCGTTGAACAGCGCGCAGTACACGGCGGATTTCAATCAGGTTAAATTGTTGGGCGCGGCGAGCAGCTCCACCCGCACCGCCGAGCAAACGTTGATCGCCCGTTTTTGGTCGGACTTCAGTTACACCGTGACGCCGCCGGGGCACTGGAACCAGATCGCGCAGAACGTCGCCACGAACCACGGCTTGTCGCTGCCGCAGAACGCGCGGCTCTTTGCGCTGCTGAACATAGCGATGGCCGACGCGGGCATTGCCGTGTGGGACGCGAAGTACGCATTCAATTTCTGGCGGCCGATCACCGCGATTCAAGAAGCTAACCTCGACGGCAATCCAGATACCGCGAACGATCCGGAGTGGACGCCGCTGTTGAACACTCCGGCCTTTCCCGAATATGTCTCGGGGCACAGCACGTTCAGCGCGGCCGCGGCCACGGTGCTGGCGCGTTTCTTTGGAACCGACGGCGTGCCATTCACGGTGGGATCGGATGCGGTGCCGGGCGTGCTGCGCAACTACACGAGCTTCGCCACGACCGCGGAAGAGATCGGGATGAGCCGCATCTACGGCGGAATTCATTTTCTGTCCGCGGACTTGGACGGGCTGAATCTCGGACATGCTATCGGCGAGTTGGTGGAGCAGAATTTTTTGCGCCCGACGGGAACAGCACCCGCCCTGGAACCGTTTCGATTGGACGGCGCTCTCATCCAGTTTCGCGTCAACAGCACAGCCGGCACGCCGGTCGTTGTCGAATCCTCGACGAACCTTGCGCACTGGATTCCGATTCACACGAACACCGCGCCATTCCTTTTTAACGCACAGCAATCGCAGGCCACGTCCTTTTATCGTGCGAGGCTTGTGCGGTGACGGCACGTGACAAACGGTAGGGCGCGCCGCTCCGCGCCCTACCGTTCACGTCGTCGCACCATGTGGGCAACACGTTTGTAAGATGTCTCTCGGCGGCGCTAGTTTCCAACTCTGCTGTTGACCGGCGTGCCTCGCTCTCTAGTGTCGAGCGGCTCAAGCGACCCAAGGCGTAACATGCCTCCCATTCTATTACGGCGCGTTTGGTTGAAGTGCTGTGTACTGGCAGCGGCGCTTTTTTGTTCTCATCTCTCAGCGGCGTTACCCGCGAAACTCGGCGACCTCGATGGCGACGGTGTTGCAACCGTGCTCGACCTCCAGGCCGTCATCAATCACATCAACCACGCGCCGTCCCTGACCGGCGACCTGGCGCTCTTCGCCGATCTCAACCAGGACGGCTTCGTTAACGACGCGGACGCCACGTTCCTCGGCAATGCCATTCTCGGCCTCACCACACTGCCCGAGTTGCCACTGACTACGATCCAGGAGACTTCGCCCGCCGCAGGCGAAGGCGGCGTCACGGTCACGCGCGAAACGGTATTCCATTTCAACTATCCGCTCTCATCGAACGCCTTGCTGAGCCCCACGCATCTCTTCGCTGAATTTGGCGGGCGCAAACTTCTCTCGCGCGTGGAACTCTCCACCGATCGCAAGACCGTGACGCTCTTCTATCTTGAAAATCTCCCCGGCGGCGCGCGCGTGCGGGTTACGTTCAATCCCATCGTCCTCCAGGATTTCATCGGACGCATGGTGGACCTGGATGGCGACGGTCAACCCGGTGGGACGAAGGCGGTGGATTTCGATACGGTGAGCATCACGCCGCTGGCCGGCACGGCGATCGTTGGAAACGTGTTCGCTTCCGATCCCGTTCCCGGAACGAACGCCACGAACTTCATCAATCGTCCGTTGCCAGGCGTCACCGTCACCGTCGATGGCATGGAGGAAACGCTGCGCGTCATCACCGACTCGAATGGTTTCTTTCGCCTTAGCCCATGCCCGGTGGGCGAATTCTTCGTTCACATCGACGGCC
>DATHKK010000427.1:0-3430 GCA_035489355.1 Candidatus Limnocylindria bacterium | reverse complement strand
CACCACAACGGCTCAGTTTACTCGCAGGCGTATTTCTCGGAGTCCGAGTCATACGACACGAGGCCGCAGTCAACCAGCAATGACAGGGCGCTCGCCAAACGGTCGGCTGTGATTCGTGGTTGCCAAGGGCGTTCAACTAGCGCCTCCAGACCGTTTTCCTCCAGGATAATTCGGAGTCGTTGCCGACCACCGTCGAAGCGGTTGGTGGCGACAGCGAAATGCTGGCTCAGAATCAGGTTTTCGATCAGCACGGAAAGCAGGTGTTCCAGCGGCTGGTCTGAATTCTTGTCGAACACTTTGCACCAGTAGGCCAGCGAAATGCGTGGCGTCCCTCCCCGCCCAATCTGTTGCTTCAGCAAGACGTCTTCCGCGAGCCACTCACCGAATCGCCGCATCAGAAGGAGAACCTGCATTGCGGTAGCGCATATTGAATCCGGCTGCTCGCGAACGACACGCTCCAATTCGCGCGAAAGCCAAAACAGGCTGAACTGCTGGTCGGTCATTGCGAGAGTAACGTACTCGTCGAGCGTCTTCACTTTGCCCAGCCATGTCGCCAATGCAGAAGCAGGCGTCTTCCGAGAAAACACCTCGGAAGCGGACTCCGCGAGGGCGTCCCTCAGCGCTTGCCCAATCTTCGCGGCACTGCGCTCGTGGCAATTGAGTATGCGATGCTCAACCCAGGCCAGAAGGCTCTCCATTGCGATGCGCTGCGCCTGTCGAACCTGAAGTAACAGCCATTTCTTTGCGCATTGCTCCGGCCCGCGTTCAAGCTTGAACGGCTTTTTGTTTGGTAGCCGTTGGAAGGCCATGCTCCTGCGAATTTCCTCCTCTTCCAAAGGCTGTTTGCTGTTGCCGAGCACGGTAAGAATTAGGTTAAGCGTTGCACTTCGACGACCAACGTCGTCCCCGTCGTTGATCTTGGCTTCGTCGTAAAAGCACTTAGCGAAGATCTCCCGCTCGCGCTTCGATGGCTGATCACCAACGCGCCAGGACTCGAACAATTCGGAAGCCTGCGCCTCGCTTGCGAAAAGCTCCTGGTGATCGGAGAGCATCGAATAGGCGCGGCGCTTCTGAAGCGAGGAATCCAATGCCTGGGCAAGTCCTGTGCCTTCCTTAGTGACTTGGAAAAACGGACCTTCAACGTGGTGGATGAATCCGAGCCCGCCACGATCCTTTACCGATGGACCATACTGCACCGCGGCTTGAAGGCTGGTGTTGTCCGCACTTCGCCGCCATGCCTTAAAAGTGAGGCTGGCTTTGCCCTTCTCAAATTCTTTCGGCTTGGAACGCAATCCCGGAACACCCGTCACACTGTTGAGTTGATGTCCCCACAGGAACAGGCTCTCGACCTTTTCCTTGAAGCGAATGAGTTCCTTCGCTGTCGGCTTGTCTTCCGCGTCTGCCTTCATGTTCTCGTAGAATTTCCAGTAAATCCAACTGAGCACGCTGTAAGGACGGATGTAGTAAGTGACGTTGTTGATTCCGGGCAGGCATTCGGCCATCAAGTCCAAATTGACCTGACGCAGCCCCAAAAAGTCCACACCACCGCGACCCGGATCAAACTCCGGCAACAAGTGCGGACCTTTCGGCAATTCTTGGACGTTAAAGCTCATACACCTGTCCGGTTGATAAGAAATCGCTGGCAGTGGCAGCATCGGGCAACCCGCTGCGTTTGAAGGTCACGCTTGAGCGATTCGCTCAGTACCAAGTGACATTTCGGGCAAGCGTTGCGCCCATTCGTCCATTCAATGAGGTCCACACGTTGCTGCCTGCGCAAGGATTCCAACAGCATCTTTCCCGCGTCGGTTCTGAAAATCGAAAGGTCGCTCGGCGGTTCTTTGCGTTCAGGAGCACAAGCCCGGATGATTTCAACTTCTTCCCCAAAAGTTCGCGTTGAGAGCACGCGTTCGAGGGACACCTTCAGCTCGGGTGCGGACGGCAGCCTGACCTTTTCGGTGATGATGCGCCCCGGATCGGTTACGAGTGCAGAGAAAGCCAGCGTTGTGTCCACAGGCCCGCCGCAATAGCGCTCCAGTTCGTCGTGGAGATGAACGAGTCGCGTAGTCTGCTCGCCTGCGTCATCGTGCTTCTGGCAAAGAATGTTTCCTGCTACCGTCGCAGAGACTGTGAAGAGATGATGGTCGAAAGTTGTGATCGCTCCGTCACGGCGGCATCGCGAGGCCGCTTCGTGATGCCAACGCCGACAGAACTGCTCCGCCCCTTCCTCGTCGTTGAGGCGTTCGGTGAGCATCGCGAGTTCAACTTCGAGCCACATGTTGAAAGCTGCTCTCAGTTGACCTTGGTCCTGAACACGCTCCACCAGAGACTTCATGGCAGCATCAAAACGCTCCAAGCCGGTCAACACGTCCCTTGGCTGAGTCTCTGCTTCCGCCTCGTCTTCCGTTTCTACTTCGACCGCTGAAGGACCGAGGGTGGCTGTATGCCGTCGTGCGCCGAGTGAACTCAGCAATCGTCGTCGTAGCTTTCCAAAGATTTCATCCAACGCCGCCTCTGGCGAATCAGTCCCGGCAAGCTGCTCGCCTGAATGATCAGACGGCTTCAACTGCTCAAGGTCAATAGCGCCCACGCCCTCCACGTTATCTTTTTGAGCCGTGCCAATCTTGCTGATGCGCTTGGTGTCGAGCTTGAAGGTCGTAAGGTGATGCTGTGCGCTTAGGGCGAGATATTCCAACAATGCCGCATCATCGTCCTCGGTCTGCTCGTTGTTGATGAGCCGAATGAGAGAGGTGATGCCCAAGTGTGGCAGGCGTGGCAGCTTCAGGATTTCCTCATTTTGAACCCACCCTCGCCCTTCAACACCATCACGCTTGAAGATGACCTGCAAACCAGTCTGCGTTGCGTAGTGTTCAGCGTGCGGAATCCCTGCTCGGAATGTTCCGTCGGAAGCAACTTCAACTTTGAATTCCACCATTTCTCCATCGGGGCGCACGACGGCGACGTGCCAAGGCCCTGCAACCTTTCGAGTGCTCATCAAGCTCCCGACCAATTCTCCATGCTTGGCAATACGAGCATGAACCACGATCCGTTCTCCGATGCCTGCCTTTCTGAATTCCAACTTTTGGTGCGCCTTGGGCAAGGGAACAGCCTTCCACGAAAGTGCGCGTTTGCTTTTCTGTGGTTCGACCCGAAGTACGCTCACCTCGATGTTGTCAGTCGTGCAAAGGGACTTCTCGGTAGAATTGACGCTACCGGTCACAGTCATGCGGTTTCCGTCGTTCAGGTCGGCTTCAAACCATTTCGCGTGCAGGGAACGGCCATCTGGTTGATCGGAAACCAAAGCCGCGTCAACCTTGATCCCATCCGGCAGCTTTACGCCGAACGGAAAACTGCTGGCATCCTCGTGTCCGGGAAGTAGCCCAATGGTTACACAGCGGCATTCCGCGATGCCTGCAAGTTTTCTTACTGCCGC
>DATHKK010000426.1:0-14872 GCA_035489355.1 Candidatus Limnocylindria bacterium | reverse complement strand
AGATAGATCGCCGCGGCGATGTTGATGCCCGCGGTGATCGTGACCTGGCCAATCATGTTCATCCACGCCGTTACCCACGCCCATCCGCGTCCACCAAGCCGGAAGGCCCAGAAGTAAAGTCCGCCCGAGGTCGGATACGCTGACGCGAGTTCGGCCATGCTCGCCGCGACGCAAAGCGTGAAGAGACTTACGACCGGCCAGCCGACGGAGTTGATGATCGGCCCGGCGAACTTTAATCCGTAGCCGAAAAGCAGCACCGCGCCGGTGAGAACGGAAATAATGGAAAACGAAATCGCGAAATTGGAGAACCCACCCATCTCGCGGAACAGTTGCTGCGCGTAGCCGAGACGTCTCAGATCGTCCACGTCTTGCTGGATTTGTTCTTCGCGCGCGCGTTTGGTCGCAGCCATAAAGTGGTTCGCCGAATTCCTGCGGCAGATTGCGCGAACAATGGGCGGGCAATCAATGCGGAAAGCGAGAGCGCAGGTTTGGAAGCGAGTCGTTGAAAAAGAGCATTGAAGAGTTGCGCAACCTGGCGTTCTTCGCCGACAAATCGGCGTCTCCAAAATGAATGCTCGGGCGAATCATGAAGAAATGCATTCCGGTTCGATGGATGCCGGGGTCGTGGCAGCGTTGCGTCGTGCCCAGCGCGTGACGGTGTTGACTGGGGCCGGCGTATCCGCCGAGAGCGGCGTGCCAACGTTTCGTGACGCGCAGACGGGCCTGTGGGCAAACTTCAAACCCGAACAGCTCGCGACACCCGGAGCGTTTCGACAAGACCCAAAGCTGGTGTGGGAATGGTACGCATGGCGGCGCGAGAAGCTGCATACGGTTGAACCTAATCCTGGCCACAAAGCGCTTGTTGCCCTGGCCCGTCGTTATCCCGAGTTCACGCTCATTACGCAGAACGTGGATGGCTTGCACCAGCGCGCCGGAAGCAAACGCGTGATCGAATTGCATGGCAACATCACGCGCACAAAATGTTTTGATGAAAACATTGTCGTCCCGGAATGGACCGAGACCGGCGAGGTGCCGCCACGTTGTCCGCAATGCCGAGGACACTTGCGACCGGACGTAGTGTGGTTCGGTGAAGAGTTGCCCGATGAAGCGATAAACGAAGCCACGCGCGCGAGTGGCGCGTGCGACGTTTTTCTGTCCATCGGCACGTCGTCTGTCGTGTATCCCGCCGCCAGGCTGTCCGAGGTTGCGTTGCGCAGCGGCGCCACCGTGGTGGAGATCAATTCGGACGAAACACCGCTCACACGCAACGCGACGTTTTCGCTGCGCGGCGCTTCGGGAATGGTGTTGCCGGAGTTGCTTCGTGCCGTGGGCTTCGCCTAGCTGGAGTGATCGCTGTCCCGGAGGGACATCCGACAATAGCCCAGCGTTTCAACGCTGGGTTGACGCTGGGCTATTCTCGCGATGTCGCTTTTGGACAAGGCATCGGCTCCCCAAAAAAATCCGGCTAGCCGCACTCAAGAAGTGAATCCCTCAAGGTCGCCGCCGTGCGACTCGGTAAAACGCCTGGTCCGAAGACGTGTTAGTATCGGTCAGAGACATCACAGCGCCTGAACCTGATATGACGGGCGTCACTTCAGTCCACGAATCGAAAAATTCCGACCGCTCTAAGACGTAGAGGCGATTCGTCACGGTACCGAATTCTACGCGCCAGCCATTGGAAACCGTTCCGTACGCCAGCACGGAAAACGTTGGTTCGCTCTTTCGCGTGAGCACGAAGGAGAGATTGTCCGCGCTCGCGTCGTTGGCGCCGGTGACCACGCGATTGGTCAGCATGAATTCAACGAAGCGCGTGCCGCTGGGCAGAGTTCCATTGGTGCTGCGGGCCAGCAGGCCAGTGATGTTTGTCCGGTCGGCAGCGGAGACATTGCCGATGATGTTCGATCCAACAACAGCCGAGGTGGAATTGAGAAACCGGGCGGTGAGCGCAGACAAATCGCCTTGCGACCCGGCTCCTCCAAACCAACCAGAGAGCACGTAATCCACACCGGGATCGGCGACATCCGCCGCGATGCTGGAAAGGTCGATGCGTTGCAGCAAGTAACCGTTGGTCGCGCCGCCGAGGAAAAAATTGGAGCCGCGATTCGTCGGGCCGGGGTTGGCGAGGGACGGGAAGTTCGTGTGCCCTCCGTAGGCACCGAGGGTCGTGCTGGAAAGATCGAACCACCATGCCACGCCGCGATTGGGCGTGTAGTTGTTGGTGCCGGAATTGGATTCCGCATCGCCATTGAAAATCAGATTCGTCCCGTAAGGCGTCGTGCCCAGCGGAAAACCTTCGACGCGCGCATCCAGCTTCCATGCGGGATCGATGGGCACTCCCATATGCGTGAGGACCGTGGTGCATACATCCACGATGCTCGGTGCCGGCCACATCACACCACGCCCCGCAGCTTGTCCGCTGATGATCGTGAAGACGACCTGGGAGCGTTCGAGGTCGGGATGATCGTGTTCGCCGTGATCGGTCTGCACGATCACGAGCCAATTCTCGTTCGAGTAGCTGACGCGATTGGCCAGCGCGCCGATGATTTGGCCGACGCGGGTATCGGCGGTTTCGATCGCGCGAACGTAGTTGGTCACTGTCGGTCCCCAACCGGACGAATGCCCGGCGCCGTCAACGTCGAGGAGCAACATCCAGAAAACATCGGGATTGGAATTGGTCAGCCGCCGGCAGGTTTCATCTGTGACCGCGGCGTCGCTGCCGAAAGATAACTTCACGTCCGCATCCGGGACGGCCGTGAGCATGGGAGCCCAGCGCGCGAAGGCGAGCGTGTTGAGATTGCTGTTCGCGGCCTCAATCCTTTTGAAGAAGCTCGGATACGTCGCGAACTGGTTCCCCGCGAAACTGTTGCCGGGATCGTTGACCGCGTGTTTGTCGCCCCACACGCCGGTGAACATGCTGGACCAGCAGGACGCGCTGTGCGTGACCGGATGTGTCACCACGCGTGTCGAGTAGCAGCCGTTGGATTTCAGCGTGTTGATGTTCGGCGTGCTCGCGACGGCCATCGCGCTCGGCATGGTGCCGTCGATGCCGATGATGAGGACCTTGTTGGTCAGCGCGGCGAGGTTCAGACCGGCTGCGACGAAAACGAATGATGCAACGAGGCACAGCTTCATACCCAATAATTCTGATTGGCTGAACTGTGGCATCAGTGCGCCGGAAAGTCATGGGCGCGTCGAAACGCTGGAGCGCGAATTGTTGCCAAAGCCGGGACGACGTAGTGAACTCATCTGCGATACCGAGTCATCTGCTATGAATAAACGACACGTCATTCTCGCCATCGCTGTCATTGGCGTCGCGGCGCTCGGTGTGTCACTCAATCGTCTTTCCGCTGCTAAGCGGCATGCGCAATCGATTGGCTGTGCCAACCAGATAGTGGTGATTTGTTTTAGCGGCCGTCTTTACGCTGCGGATTACAATAGTCATTTTCCAACGAACTTTACGTCCATGAGTAACGAATTGGTTTCGTGCAAGGCATTGGCGTGTCCGTCAGACGGAGCACACAAGCGCTGCAAAGGCTGGGAAACTTACACGGACGCGAATTGCAGCTACGTCATCGTTAATCCGGGTGTGCATGAAGATGCCACCAACGCTGTCTTCATCCGTTGCAGTGTTCACGGCCATCTTGGCGATCCGGACAGCACTGTATTCGATGGCGTGCGTCGCCGGACCAAGTTCAATTGAGTAGATACAGTTGCATTCCCCCTCTACTGACTTAGTTTCTCGCCCCGATTTCAGCGCCGATGCCCAGCGTTTACATCAAGACTTACGGTTGCCAGATGAACGAGCGTGATAGCGAGGCCGTGGCCGCGCAACTCGTCGCCAAGGGCTATTCGCTCGCACCGTCGGAACACGCGGCGGATGTCATCCTGCTCAACACCTGCTCGGTGCGCGATATGGCCGAGCGCAAGGCTGTCGGCAAAATGGCGAATCTCGCCTCCCAGGTGCGCAAGAATCGTCCTGACGTCGTGCTCGGCTTTATGGGCTGCATGGCGCAGAGCCGCGGGCAGCAATTGATCGATCAGTTGCCGGATGTCGATCTCGTGCTGGGGACGCAGAAGTTTCATCGCGCGGCGGATTACGTGAGCGATTTGCTCGCGGGCCGCCGCGACAAGATCGTGGATGTCGAAGCCGAGAAGGGAAGCGAAGCGACGATTCGCGAGCATTTGCTGAACGGCGCGAGCACGAAGTCCGTGACGGCGTTCGTGAGCATCATGCAAGGGTGCAATCAATACTGCACCTTCTGCATCGTGCCTTACACGCGCGGCGAGGAACGCAGCCGGACCATTCCCGACATCGTGGCCGAGTGCCGTGAGCTGGTAGCGCGTGGCGCGAAGGAGATCACGTTGCTCGGGCAAATCGTGACGAGCTTTGGTAAACGCGATTATCCAGTCAAAGACGGCAAGAGCGCGTTCATGCAACTGCTCGAAGCGGTTCACGAGATTGAAGGACTGGAGCGCATTCGCTTCACCTCGCCGCATCCGAAAGGCTATGGTGACGATCTCGTGGAGGCTTATGCGCGACTGCCCAAGCTCGTCGAGAGCGCCCATATCCCAGTGCAGAGCGGCAGCGATCGGATATTGAAGGCGATGCACCGCGGCTACACGCGTGAGCGGTTTCTCTCCATCATTCAAAAGCTGCGGGGCGTGAATCCGCGCATGGGAATTACCACGGACATCATTGTGGGCTTTCCCGGCGAGACGGAGGAAGACTTCGAGCAGACATTTTCGCTCTATCGTGAGGCTGATTTTGATAACGCCTTCATCTTTCGTTACTCGAAGCGCAAGGACACACCCGCTGCCGACATGCCGGATCAATTGCCGGAAGAGGTGAAGGAGGAGCGCAATCAACGCCTGCTCGCGCTGACCAACGAACTCGGCGAGCGGCGCTACGGCGCGCTGGTGGGTGAGCGCACGCAGATTCTCGTCGAAGGCCCGAGCAAGCGTCCCGAGCGCATGATGGGCCGCACGCGCTGCAACAAGATCGTGGTGTTCGACGGCAACGAGCGCCATCGCGGGCAATTGATGGACGTGCAGGTGATGCGCACGGGATCGTTCACGCTTTATGCGGATCCAGCAGTCGTGGGGATGGAATAGCGTCCCCCCCCGGCATCTCGCCGGATTTTCAATAGAGGACCCGGCAAGATGCCGGGGGCACGTTAGGTCGCGAAAATCCCCTGCCTGGCCGCCATGCTGGCGAAGAGTCCTTTGGCGCGCAGCAAATCATCGAAGGTGCCGCGTTCTACGATCTCACCTTTCGCGAGCACGATGATCTGATCCATGTTGGCCAGCGTGCTCAGGCGGTGCGCGACCGAAATCACGGTGCGGTTCTCTTCCAGGCAATCAATTTCCTTCTGCACTTCCAACTCAGTCTGGGAATCGAGTGATGCCGTGGCTTCGTCGAGCGCGAGGATGGGAGCGTTACGCACGAATGCGCGCGCAATGGCAAGGCGTTGGCGCTGGCCGCCGGAAAGCGTCATGCCGCGTTCGCCGATGACGGTGTCGTAGCCTTCCGGCAACTGCATGATGAAGTCGTGCGCGTTGGCGGCGCGCGCCGCGGCCTCGATCTCCGTGCGGGTCGCGTTCTGTTTTCCGGCGGCGATGTTGTCAGCAACGCTGGTGCGGAACACGAAAACATCCTGGCTCACGAGCGCCATCTGATCGCGGAGATCGGCGAAGGAAAGTTCCCGCACATCGATGCCGTCGATCTTTACCGCGCCGCCGGTCGCGTCGTAAAAGCGGAAGATCAAATTGACGAGCGTGCTTTTGCCCGAGCCGCTTTCGCCCACGATGCCGAGCTTGGCCCCGCGCGACAAACATAGGTCGACGTTCTTGAGCACCGGATTGTGCCCGTAGGAAAAACCAACGTTCTCGAAAACAATTTCCTTCGTGAAACCCTTGAGCGGCTTGGGACGCAGGGGTTCAACGACGCTGGCCTTTTCCCGTAGCAATTCCATGAGCCGTTCCACGCCGGCGCTGGCCTGCTCAAAGAGGATATGCACGGCGGCGATCTTTTTTATGGGCACGAAAAAGAACGCGAGGCCGGTGACGAATTTCACGAGGTCAGGCAAGGAGCGCGCGCTCCAGAAAAGATAAACGAGCAACGCGCTGACGCCGAGGGCGCCGATGATCTCGATGATCGGGTTGGCCATTTCCTTGGCCTGCACGCCTTTCATGCCGTGGTGAATGAGCTTCTTGGAAAATTCGCGGAAGCGCTCGGTGTGGTGGGCTTCGAGGTTGAACGCCTTCAGCACGCGGATGCCGGCCAGCGCTTCGATAAGCAATGAGTTTTGTCCCACGTTGGCGCGGCGGCCCTCGCGTCCGGCGCGGCGCGCTTTTTTGCCGAGCACGAAAAGGGGCAAAACAATGACGGGGACAAAGATCAGCACGATGAGCGTGAGTTTCCAGTCCACGATCATCAGAGCAACGAGGACGCTGATCATCGTGAACGTCTCCTTGAACAAATCGCCCGTGCCCTGGCGCAGCGCGCGATGGAGATTCACTGTGTCCACGTTCACGCGCGTCAGCATGTCGCCGGTGGTGGAGCGATTGAAGTAATCGAGCGAGAGCGAAGTGAGCTTGGCGAGCACGTCGCAGCGGAGATCATTGATGACGCGTTCGCTCACCCACCCCATGCAGTAGTTGCTGAAGTAATCCGTGGTGCCGCGCACGATGGCGAGCAGCGGGAGGAAGAGCAGTCCGCCGAGCACGCGCCGCCAATCGAATTTTACATCCACGCGCGGCAGCCACGGATCGATCGTGTCATTCACCGAGTGCTGCCAATGTTGAAAGCGGGCCTCCATCTTCGGAAAGGACGTGGCCTTCAACTTGTTTTTCTTCGACTCTTTAGGCCCGACGAATTGTTTACCGCAGAGAGCGCAAGTGTTGGTGGATTCGGGCGGTTCCAATCGCTCGACCAACGTTCCGGTCGCCCAGATGAAACTGCTTGCCGTCAGTCCGCACAAACAACCGAGCACGATGCCAATGACGAGACGCGTCCAATAGGGACGCATGTATTTCCAGCCGAAGTTGAAGACTGTTTTGAGATTACCCACGTGTTTGGGTCATTAGCCGAGTCCGCGTGCAGTGAGTCAAGACAAGCGATTACGACGGCGTGTTGACGGATAGGTTGGAAAAGGCTTGGAGTGGCGCGGACCGCGGAACCGTGCTCCATTTGAAATTGTAACGTGCTCCTGGCGGGAGGCGTCTTGAGAAACGATTATTCCCAAGGCTCCCGATGGGAGTGCGTCTTGGGTCGATTAAAAAACAAAGTAAAACATTATGCGTACGCAAACAGTCTTAGCATCCATCATCACCTGCGCGGTTCTCGCGCTCGGGTCCGTAGCCCAGGCCGCGGATAAAAAGGCCGACGTGACCGGCACGTGGTCCTGGACTCAACAGCCTCGGGGCAACAACGCCAACGCGACTCCGCGCAAATCAACGCTCAAGCTCAAAGCTGAGGGCGAGAAGGTCACCGGCACGCTATCCCAGCCGGGACGCGGCGCCGACGCGGCGCCTCGCGAGACGGAGATTTCCGACGGCAAGATCAAGGGAGACGATATCTCCTTCAGCGTGAAACGGGAATTCAACGGCAACGCCTTCGTGACGAAGTACGCGGGCAAAGTCGAGGGCGACGCAATCAAGGGCAAAATGGAAGTGCCGGGCCGCGACGGAGGCGAACCGCGTTCCATCGATTGGGAAGCCAAACGCGACACAGCGGAAAAGAAGTAAGCACCACTTGGGAATTCGCATGGTGCCCGCAGGGTTGAACCTGCGGGCACTTTTTTTTCGCAGTCTTCCGCGGACTTCGGGAACGCGCCAGTTGTTTTCCCGCGACCAGTCCGCTACGACTTTCGCCCAACATGAAACGTCTCCTCAACCTGGGCATCGCCGCCATCTGTGCGTTTGCTTTTCCGCTCACGCACTTGCCCGCGCAGGACACCGCGATTCCCAAGGCATTTGTCGATGGCACGGGCCTGGGCTGGAGCGCCCTGAGTGAAGAACATTTCACACGGGTGAACTGCGACACCAACACCTGGAACTGGACGAATGGCCTCGTTCATTGCACGGGCCGGCCGATTGGCGTGATCCGCACCACGGTGTTGCACACGAACTTCGAACTGGTTGTGCAATGGCGGCATCTGCAATCAGGCGGCAACTCCGGCGTGTTCGTCTGGGCCACGCCCGAATCCATCAAGGCGTTGGAGGAAGGCAAAGGCCGGCTGCCGACGGGCATTGAAGTGCAAGTGCTCGATCACGGCTACACCGAACAGTACGAGAAACAGCACAAGAAAAAGGCGGATTGGTTTCGGACGGACGGCGACGTCTTTCCCACTGGCTCGACGAAAATGACGCCGTTCCCGCCGGTGTCGCCGAATGGAGAGCGCAGTTTCCCTCGCAAGAATCTCAGCAAAGGCTTGGGCGAGTGGAACCATTATTACGTGCGCGCGATCAATGGTGAAGTGCGCCTGTGGGTGAATGGCGAGGAGGTTTCCGGAGGCACGGCCATTCGGCCCGCGTGGGGTTATCTGTGCCTGGAATCGGAAGGCGCGCCCGTGCAGTTCAAAGAGATCCGCCTGCGCAAGCTGCCTTAGAATCTCGACGTGAGACGGGTTGTTCTTAACTTTAGTCCTGTGGCCATTGAGTTGTTGGCATGAACAGTGAAATGCAGCCGGAAGCGCCGGTTCCCGTTTCTTCCACCGTGGTGTGGATGGTGGCGCACACGCGGCCGCGTTGTGAGAAAAAGCTGGTCGAGTATTGCGGTCGGCTTGGAATCGAAACGACGCTGCCGTGTTATCAATCCGTGCGCCGCTATCGTGGCAAGAAGGTCACCTTCGAGAAGCCGCTGTTTCCGGGCTACGTGTTCCTGCAAGCGGTGACGGAGCAACGCGCCAGTATTTATCAAAGTGATCACGTGGCGAACCTGCTGGACGTTCACGATCAGGAACGGTTCGCGGAGCAGCTAGAAGATATTTTGCGCGCGCTGGAGACGGGCTTGGAAATCGTCCTGGCGCCGGAGATCGGAAAAGGCTCGCGGGTGAAAATCAAATACGGGCCGTTGGCTGGAATGGAAGGTTGGGTGGAAGAACGCTATGGGCCTGAGACGGTTTTGCTGCGGCTCGATTTCATCGGCCAGGCGGCGGCCGTCAAGGTGCCGGCGACCGAGCTCGAGCCGACTTGATTACGCGGCGCGTTCCAGCAGCACCGCGTCGGCCTCTGGCGCGGGCATCCGGATTTTCGCGGCAACACACAGGGCGAGCACGAATGTGCCCGAGAGCGCGACCCAGACTACACCGGCGATAAGAAGAATGGCGACCATGGCGGTTCTTTCGCATAGAGCGTGCCTCGGCATTTTCCGACGGGATTGTCTTCGGCTGAGGCGATTTGTGTCTCGGTCATTGTCTCCAGTGTCTCAGAACGGGAGCGGAGGATTGACCTGCGCCGGCGGATTTCAGAGAGTAGCCATTGGCTGATCCCGAAGAAAACACGACATGGAACCGCGGAACTCAGATGCCTCTCGCGCCCCAGGGCAGCTTCCTTCTCCATTGGCGGGAGAACCCGCCGCCTCCCGGTCATCATGGCCAAGCCAGCCTTCACGCCAACATCGCTCTCTGTTTCCGTCCGGTTTTCTTTTCATCGGGCTGGTGCTCGGGGCTGCGGCGGCAGCGTTTTTGGGTGCGCGGTGGACACGTCCCTTTACCGCCACCACCCAATTATTACCGCATGGAGACGCCTTCGCTGATGCCGCTGAAGCGATGGATTTCGCGGCCTCCGCCGATGCGGGCGAATCCCTGGATCGATTGAACCAGCAGCTTTCGCCGCCTCTCCCGGTGGATCAATTGACGGAAAGCTTCCGTCTCGAATTTTTGCCCGGACGGGCCGGCCTCGCTGTTCACGCGGTGGCTCGCGACGCGCGATTGGCGGAGCAGCGAGCGGACGCGCTGGCTGCCCACGCCGCGGGTTTCGCGACGGAGTGGATCGGCCAGCGGACGACGGAACTGGACACGCGGATTTTGATCGTCGAACGGCGGTTGCACGAGTTGCGGAAGCGCTTCGCCGATTTTGACGCGACTTTCACTGCCGGTGATTTGCGGTCGCTGCAGCAGACTTTGGAGAAGGAATTGTCGGAACGAAGCGCGAAAGCCGAGGCGTTCCGCACCCAACTTGGCACCGTGGAAATCGAGGAACGCAAGTTGATCAGCTCTGCCACGATGGACCAGCCTGCCTTGCGCGCGTTGGAGCAAGAACTGCAACGCGCGCTCACGCGTTTCACCGATCAGCATCCGCAGGTGAAGGAACTGCGGGCTTCGATCGCCGCGCTGGAAAAGGACTCTGCCGTGCGCATTCGCGTGCGCGTGCGCGAGCCGCTTGCGGACATCAATGAACGCCGTGACGCGCTGCGCGCGCAGTTGGAAAAGGCGGAAGGCGCCGAATCGAAGAGCAGCGCGGCTCTGCGAACATTCGCGACGAATGCGATCGAATTCACGCGCGCGCAAAGCGAGTTTGCCGCGCTGACTTCCCGCCGTGATGGATTGATTCAAGCCCGTGTCGCGATGGCGAACAAAGGCGTGAACCTGTTGCGGCCGTCGGGCCGTATCACGCTGGCGCGGATCAGTGATAGAGCGCGCCTGGGGAATTACACATTGGTGGGCGCCTTCGCCGGGCTGGGCCTGGCGGGAGTGGTGCTCGCCATTTCAAGACGGCGCTCTCGCATCATTCGCGACGCACGAGGTCTCGAGCAAGCGACGGGCTTGCCCGTGCTCGCGGAACTTCCGCCGCTGGCGAACATGAATGAGGCCGAACGCGAGTATTGGGCCGTGGAAACTTTGGAACGCTTACGTGGCGCAGTCCCACACGAGCGGCGCGGCTGCTTTGTGTGTGGAATTATTTCGGCCAACTCGGGCGAAGGGCGCTCGACCTGGATCGATCTGCTGGCCAAGGCGGGCTTGCGCAACGGACAGCGCGTCCTGGTGATTTCGCAACCCCGCGGAGAGGCGTTGTTGCCGGAGACTAATTCCTCGGCTTCAGTCGCGGACAAATTGGAACGCAACTCAACCAGCCTTTTCGTTCCCGCCGTGGCGGCGCCCGATGCTATCTCTCGCTATTCGCTCACGGCGGCGGTTTCTCACGCGCAGTTCCACGAAAACTGGGAGCGCGCGTTTGTCCAATGGCGGCAGGAAGAGAACGCGATCGTTCTCGTGGAGTTGCCGCCGGCCAACACGGCCGAGGCTTTATTGCAATCGCGCAGTGTTCCAAACGTCCTTTGGCTCGGCGCGGCCCATGTAGCCGAATCCAGCAAGACATTGCGCTGCGTGGCCGGTTTGCGAAATACTGGCTGCAACTTGATTGGAGCTGCTCTGAATATGTGTTCCGCATCGACCCGCCGCTGGATGGTTTTCCTGCTCATGCTCGTTGTTTCCTTTGGCAGCGCGCTGGCGCAGTCGACCAACGAGGCAATCTCACCGCCAATCACGAATGCGCTGTCCCGCACGAAGACGCCAGTGCTCGATCCGTGGCAGCAGAAGCTGACTCTCGGGCCGGGCGATGTCTTTGACATCAGTCTTTATGGCCAACCGGACTCGGGCCGCGCGGGCCTTTCGATCGCGCCGGATGGGCGGTTGAGTTATTTGCAGGCGACCGATTTTGTGGCCACGGGGCTGACGGTAGATGAACTGCGCGCGAAACTGGAAGAGGTTCTGGGCCAGTTTCATTTGTCGCCGCGCGTGGTGATTGTCCCTCAGACCTTTCGCAGCAAAAAGTATTTTGTCCTCGGCAACGTCGCACAGCGCGGCGTGTTCACGCTGGATCGCCCGACTACGGTCCTCGAGGCTGTGGCCAAGGCGCGCGGGTTTGTCACCGGAGGAGCACAGCGCAGCACGTTCAATCTTGCCGATCTGTCGCATTCTTTTCTCATGCGACGCCAGACGGACGGCGGCTTTACGCGAGAGCCAGTAGATTTTGAAGGTCTTTTTAAGCGCGGCGAACTTCAACACAACAAGCTGCTCGCGCCGGATGACTATCTTTATTTTCCTCCGCTGGGGCTTGAGGAAGTCTATGTGCTGGGCGAAGTGCGTGGCGTGGGCATCGCGCCCTATGTGAAGAATCTTACCGCCTTGGGTGCGATTGCGAGCAAGGGAGGCTTCACCGAGGGAGCTTTTCGGCAACGCATTCTCATCGTGCGCGGCAGCCTGGAGAAGCCGGAGACCTTCATTGTCGATCTTCAGGAAACGTTGCGCGCGCAGTCGCAAGATTTCCTGCTGGAACCGCGCGACATCGTTTATGTCTCACGCAAACCCTGGGCGAAAGCTCAGGAGTTGCTCGAAGGCGCGGCCTCGGACTTCGTGCGCGCTGTCGCCATTACCTGGGCGGGGCAAAATATCGGATCAAGATGAACCGCTTTTACTTTCTTCTCGGCCTGGCTCTGATTTTCGGCAATGGCTGCCGCACCAAAGGCCCAGTCTTCGATCCGCGAAAATCATTTGCCGAAGACGGTTTTCAAACCGTGGAAATGACTAACCGGATCGACAAACGCTGGCTCCAACCTTCGACGGAGCCTTACCGCCTCGGCCCCGGTGATGTTGTTGAAATCGAAGTCCTGGGCGAGGCCGCGGCGCGCTCCTCTTTGCTCGTCGGGCCGGACGGAAAGATTTATTACAGCCTGCTGCCGGCGACTTCCGTGTGGGGTCTGACGCTCAACGAAACTCGAGAACTCCTGCAAAAGGAACTCGGCAAGTTTACGCGCGCGACGCCCGAGATGGTGCTGAACGTGCGCGTGGTCGGCAGCAAACGATATTGGCTGTTGGGCGCCGTTGGCGCGGGCGCGTACACCCTGGCTACACCCACCACGTTACTCGAGGCGATTTCCGCCGTCGGCGGGTTTCCGGCCACTGGGGTCGAAGATGTGGTGGATTTGCAGAAGAGTTTTGTTTTACGCGATGGACGATATGTGCCGGTCAATTTCGAGCGATTGTTCAAACAGGGCGATCTTTCAGAAAACATTTATCTGCAAGCCGACGATTTTGTTTACCTTCGTCCCGGCCATCTTCCCAGCGTGTCCGTCCTGGGCGCCGTCGCCGGCTCTTCATTGGTCCCGCACACCCGCGATCTAACGGTGGCACGCGCCATCATTGCCGCAGGCGGGACCATGAAATACGCGCAGCTGAATCAAGTCGTGATCATTCGCGGCGGACTCACCGAACCGCACATGGCCGAAGTGGATTACAAGTCCATCGTCATGGGCAAGGCGCCCGACGTGCGCCTTCAGCCTGGAGATATTCTTTACGTGCCCTTTTCACCGTTCAGAAAGATTGCCCAAATCGCCGAAGAGATTCTGGACCAGGTGGTTCGCACCACCGCTGTTAATGAAGGCGTGCGCGTGGTCAATCCGGATGCGCAACCAGTCGGATTCAGCGCTCCCTTCGGCCCCGGCGGCGGTACAATCACCCCCCCTTGATGCCCTTAGTGCAGTGACGTCACCACGCGATAAAACCTCATCGGCCGGGACACCACCGGTTCATCGGCGATCTCGAGAAGTCCATCCACCGCGACTTGTCCCGAGTTCACGCGCTCCCACGTGTTGAAATCAGATGAGGCCTGGATCCAATACCTCTCCCCCGCATTGCCATAAAAGGAGACTGTGGGAATTCCCGCGCCCGTGTTCAGGCGGCAAGGCTTTCCAATCGTGGTGATTCCGTCGATCGGCGTGGTGTAGAAAATTTCTTCGGAATAATCACTTTCCGCGAGATCGCTCGCGTAAGCGGTGATGGCGAAATAGTAAGTGAGGCCGGGATCGAGATCGGTCAGCGCGATCGAAGTTTCTGTTCCCACATCAACAACGTGATCGTAAGCGCCGCTTTTTCCTCCGCGATAAACTTTGTATCCCGCCACGTAAGGATCCTCATTGGCATCCCACTCGAGGATTGGAGTTGTCGCTGTAAGATGAAATACCGATCCGAGGATCGCTGACATGAAAATGATCGAGCGTAGAGCCCGAGAGTTTTGGGTCATGCAGGCGCGTGGCAGGAACTATGCCGAAACACGTTGCCCCGTTCTGCAATTCGCGAGGCGAAATTTTTTGTTCAGTGAAGCGTGAAATATCCGCGGAGGTCGCCGGAAATTTTTCCGCGCTTCGGCGCGAACTTAAGCGTGAGCGTTTTGAAATCTTCGGGGCCATCCAGAAAGAAAGAGAACTGCGCCGAATCGAACGCGGTCCGCTCGTACACATACGCGTCGCTGCGGAGTGTGGTTCCGTCGATGTCTTGAACAATCACCAGACCATTGGCCGTGACGTTGAGCAGTCGTTGAACAGTGCGGCCGGAGATCGAAAATCTGCACCAAAGAACTTGATTCGAAAGTGTTGCGGGAGCGATTCGCCCGGAAGAAATATAGGCGTCAACGCGGCGCAGTGACGCTGCGGCCGACATGAGCTTTTTCGTTCTGCTCGCGACGCTCTCGATGCTCGAGGCCTGATACAATTGGTTCGAGATGGAGAGTGCGCGAGTGCGGGCCAGGCCCACCCATTTGGACGGGAGCAAGCCGTTGATCTTTGTCTGTCGTTTCGCCAATTCCGTTTCCAGATTGGCGGCGAGGCAACCGCTCGCGGCTTCGAGGGCTACATTCATTTCGCTGTCATTCAGGTTCCCCAGGGTTCGCGCGAGTGTGTAAAATTGGATCAGTGCTGTTTCGAGACATGTCGAATTTTCGGGCACTTTCACTTTCTGCAAGAGGCTGCTATAGGAACTGCCACGCGCCGTGATGATCTGTTCCAATTGCACCAGACATTCCAGGCATGCGGGTGCGTTGGTCCCGTCGCTGACGATAATGGTGACCGTTGCAACCGCCGAAGTTGCTTTCCCAT
>DATHKK010000425.1:0-2868 GCA_035489355.1 Candidatus Limnocylindria bacterium | reverse complement strand
AGCGAAACGTTTTCGTAACGCCCTTGAGCAGGAATTCGCCGCCGCAGACTTGGTTTTTGGACACACAGGAAGAACCGAAGCTGGCGAAGAGACTGGAATCAGCCGGTCCAAGACGGTTCGCAGATCGAAAGTGTATTGGTATTGGCAAGCGACTTGGCCAGATCTCAATGGTGGCGCGATCAACCGCAAGTTTCACGATTTGAAATGCGGAGGCGAGGCAGGTTCAAAACACAAAGCGCTCGAAGCTAGACGAGAGGGAGTTCAGCACTATCAATCCGTCCGCCAAGGCCGCGTGCTTACCGAAGAAGGTTTTCCGGATTCTGCATTCGGCGGAAACCAAGGGCGTGCGCCATATGCCTTGTTCATGCCACCGGCGAACCTCGACATCCGGGTCTGGCGATACTTGGATTTCACGAAATTTGTTTCGTTGCTCCAGAACGCAGGAGTTTTCTTTCCGACCGTGGCGAGCCTGCATGACCCGTTTGAAGGATCATTTGCGCGGGGGAATCAGATTCTCCGTCCGTTGGTTTACAAGCATGTGCCGAATGAGTTTGGAATTTCCGCTCCTGAAATCATCCAACGACTTCGTCACAGTGTCGCAGCCAGTTGCTGGCACATGAATGAGCACGAGTCCGCTGGTATGTGGAAGCTTTACGCGAAGACCAACGAAGCCGTGTGCATTCAGTCCACCTTTCGTAAGCTTCGAGATTGCTTCAGCAAGGACGTCCGCGTCGGAACGGTTCGCTATGTGGACTACGAAACGGAATGGATTCCAGAAAGCAACCCGCTTGTGCCCTTCCTCTACAAGAGAAAATCGTTCGAGCACGAACGCGAGGTCAGAGCGGTTATTCCATTGAATGATTTGACGGAGGTTTTGCGCGGCAAATCGGTTGAGAAAAACTCGGGGGTATGGCGCAAAGCTGACCTGAATCTGTTGGTCGAACGCGTTTACATTGCACCAGACGCACCCGATTGGTTTGCGTCACTGGTTGAAAACGTCACGAAGCAATACGGCTATCTACAGACCACAGTCGTGAAATCGTCGCTTGCGAATTCACCGATCTACTGAGTGCCCTTAATTCTTCGTCCCCGCCAGTTCTTCCTCAAAATCGACAATCTCTTTGATATGCACCAGAAACCAGCGATCAAATCTTCGTGAGGTTGAAAATCTCCTCGATGGTGAAGCCGGCGCGCAGGGCGTGGCGGCTACCGCTTTCGGGCTTTGGGCTTTTCGTCGTCATGTTTCACATGGAAGCCAATCTCTTTGCGTTTGGTTTCTGCCGGAGACATTAGCTGGCGAATGGCGTCGAACACCACCTTGAACTGCGCGTCGTATTTCTTCTCCATCGCTTCCAGCTTCCGCGCGAGTTCGGCGTTGGAGGACAGCAACTGGCGCAGGCGCACAAAGGCCCGGACGACCATGACACTGGTTTGGGCGGCCCGCTCGCTGTTCAGGACATTCGCCAGCATCAGCGCACCATGCTCGGTGAAGGCGTAGGGCAACTTCCGAACACCACCCCAACTTGAAGTCACAAACTGTGACTTCAAGTTTGCCAGCTCTTCCTTGGTTAATTGGAACATGAAGTCGTATGGAAAACGGGATGAGTTGCGCTTGGCCGCCTGATTCAATGCCTTCGTTTCCACGCCATAGATGGCAGCAAGATCTCGGTCGAGCATGACCTTCTCGCCACGCACCATGAGGATGGCGCGTTCGATGCGTTCCACCGGAACCAAGCTGACTTGTGCGTCCATAGCCACGTATTTTCCAAGAGGTGGTCGCAATTTGCGACCAGCTTCAAGCTCACAAATTGGGACCTTGAACCGAACCGGTCACAGTTTGTGACCGCTTTTGAGATCACAATCTGTGATCTCAAAATTTAATTCTTCGCCCCCGCCAGTTCCTCTTCAAAATCCACGATCTCTTTGATCTGCATCAAAAACCAGCGGTCAATTTTCGTTAGGTTGAAAATCTCCTCGATGGTGAAGCCGGCGCGCAGGGCGTGGCGGATGAAGAAGATGCGTTCGGCGTTGGGGACGCTCAGTTTGCGGCTGATGACGTCGCGCGGGAGGATGTCGCGGTCGCCATAGACTTCCGTGCCGATGCGCCAGGGTTTGCCGTCGCCGCCCAGGCCGCTGCGGCCGATCTCCAGCGAGCGCAGGCATTTTTGCAGGCTTTCCTTGAACGTGCGGCCAATGGCCATCGCTTCGCCCACGCTTTTCATCTGCGTCGTAAGCGTGGGGTCGGCTTGCGGGAATTTCTCGAAGGCAAAGCGCGGAATCTTGGTGACGACATAATCAATGCTCGGCTCAAAGCTCGCGGGGGTTTCGCGCGTGATGTCGTTCTTGAGTTCGTCGAGCAGGTAGCCGACGGCGAGTTTGGCGGCGATCTTCGCGATGGGAAAGCCGGTGGCCTTGGATGCAAGCGCGGAGCGGCGGCTGACGCGCGGGTTCATCTCGATGATGACCATGCGGCCGTTCTCCGGGCTGACTCCGAACTGGATGTTCGAGCCGCCGGTCTCGACGCCCACGGCGCGGATGACGGCGAAGCTCTGGTCGCGCATGATCTGAAATTCCTTATCGGTCAGCGTCTGGATGGGCGCGACAGTGATGCTGTCGCCGGTGTGGACGCCCATGGGATCGAAATTTTCGATGGAACAAATGATGACGCAGTTGTCGGCCTTGTCGCGCATGACCTCCATCTCATATTCCTTCCAACCGAGGAGGGATTCTTCGATGAGGACTTCATTCACCGGTGAAAGCTCGATGCCGTTCTTGGCGATGGCCTCAAATTCTTCCTGGTTGTAGCCGATGCCGCCGCCGGTGCCGCCGAGCGTGAAGGCGGGGCGGATGATGAGCGGAAATTTGCCG
>DATHKK010000424.1:0-2801 GCA_035489355.1 Candidatus Limnocylindria bacterium | reverse complement strand
GCGCTCACGTCCGTCGGCTCGGGCTCATACTCTTTGCGCCCCTGCTCGATGCGCGCGAAGTCGAGCACGTTCTCGATCATCGATGACAATCGCCGACACTCTTGCGTGATGAAGCGGAAGTATTCGCGTTGCTTCGATGGGTCGGAAATTTTCCCGCGCTCGAGTCCTTCCGCCATCAGCCGAACCGAGGCGATGGGGGCGCGCAACTCGTGCGACACGCTGGAGACGAAATTGGATTTCAACTCCGCGAGCCGAAGCTGTTTGTGAAAGGCGCGATAAGCGGAAACGAAACCGATGATCGAGGTCAGGGCCGCGACGCCGATGACGGACTTGAACCAGGTGCTGCGCGCTTGCTGTTGTTCGAAAAGCAGCTCCGGGCCGATCAAATGCACGCGCGCGATAAACGTGAGATTGCCGGCAACGGTGCGCGAGGCCGTGGCGAGTGTCGGCGGAGCATTGGTGCGATGCTCGCGCGACCAAAACTGTCCGCCGCCTTTGCCAACGACAATGTGCCGAAGTGCGGGCAGGTCTTCGGGACGAATCACGTCATAGCTCGCGAGGCTCGCGCTCACGTCAAAATATTCCGGCGCGCGCAGCGATGCGGTTCTCGCCTTTGCCCATTCCGCGAGCGCAGCGGCCGTCCAGAAGGCGAGCGTGTGGCTATCGGATGTTGGGCGCGGTTCAACGAGGCGCGCCAGATCCAGACGTCCATACGGGCCGGGTAGAGTCGTCGAGGCCTTGTTCCGAACGCCGGCTTCGAGAGGCAGGGAGAACTCCGTTTCGTCGCGGGCGCCAATCCAAAAAGAAGGAATCGGCTCGGCGGCTTTGAATTCAATCAGGCCCGGGACGCTGGTGACGATGGAATTTGAAACCGCGTTGATGGAGCCGGGCGCTGATTTTGCAGCCAGCACATTACTCGCAAAGGAATGTCGCAGCCGACTCCACAAGTGACGCTTCAACTGATCCGACTGCCACACCGCCCACCATGCTGCCGCGGATTCTTTGGCCTCGCGCCGCTCGCTCGCAAACAGGAAGCGAAGAATTTGCGGCGTGAGCGGAGTGGGATTCGCGACCGCGTTCGAACAGACGGCGTCAAAGCCCGACTGAGACATGAGCGCGAGCTTAAGCATTGAAAGTGTTTTCAGATCGCCGCCAGCATCACCCCACGCCGGGGTTGGATCATTCAGCAAGTTGTGGAAGATCCGGGCGGCGTTCGTCGCGTCGCCTACCGATTGATGGAGGAGCGCCATCGAGTAGCGTGCCTGTTGGCCCAGCATTCGCGATGGGGCCGTATCAAGGAACTCTTGGAAGAGCGCGATGGCCTCCGCGCGGTTTGTCATCAGGAACTCAGCCGCGCGCGCACGATACAGAAGTTGTGATTGCTCCGAGGTCATCGACGCGGCCTCGGCGACGATTTCATTTCGGATCGGCTTGGGCGCGATCAGCTTTCCGTCGAAATCAACGCGCAGGCTGTCGCTGTTGGTGGACGGAGAAACGATCCAGTCCGCAGCCCATTTCTCGACAGCTTGCTCCGCCAGATCTTGTGCGCGCAACTCCGCCTCGTGCTGCGCCATGCGTTTGTCCTGCCAGATGGCGAGGGCGCCGAGCTTCGCCAGCACCAGCATGGGCGCGAGGATGAGCACGCCTTGCCAGAAAAAGCTCGGCTTGCGATGGGTTCGTTTCACGCGGTGCTGCGCCATGTCTTAGCAGAGTGTGGCGCGCGCACGAAGCGCGGATGTCATGGTTTTGTAAAACAATGCGGGATGCGCGCGCCGCTTTGCGCGAAGTTCGCGCGTGTTTGCGTGAGGAACGCACGCACCGCCACCGTTCGCATTGGAATTCCTTCGGAAATCCGCGCTGGCAAATCGCCTGCTTGCTGTGCAGGCGCATGGGCTTGGCAACGGCATGAGCATGGTTTGGGTGGCGGCGGCCGGAGTTGCCCCGGTTGCCGCCAAAATGATTTTCGCAGGCACGAGCGCGCGCCGCGGGAAACTGCGTGTCGCGTGCGGTGAGCGTGCGCTGTGATGATTGAGCGGCGGCTGGGAACGAACGTCTGTCGTGGACCAGCCGCCGTTCTTGTTTTTCCCCCTTCGGCTTTCCGCCGCCACGACAGAGCGAACGAAAACGGTGCGTTGATTCTCGAAGCGGCCGCAGGTGTGGACAAGTCACCGTTTTGCGTTCACTTGCAAATTCCACTCCCATGTTGCCCGTGTTACGCTGCGGCGTGACTTCAATCAGTGACGAAACCACCGCCCGCGTCAATGTGCTGGGCGTTGGAGTCTCTTCCATCAATCTTGCGGAGGCGACGGAGGCAATCGACAAAGCGTTGAGCCTGCGACGCAAAGGCTACATCTGCTTCGCCGGGGTGCATCCGATCATGGAAGCGCAGAAAGACGTGGAACTGCAACGGATTTACAACCGAAGCTTCCTGACCACTCCGGACGGCATGCCGATGGTATGGCTGAATCGCTGGCACGGGGCGCGCCATGTTTCGCGCGTTTATGGTCCGGATTTGATGCTGGAGGTGTTTAAGATGTCGGTGCCGCGCGGCTATCGGCACTTCATTTACGGCGGCGGTGGCGGCGTCGCCGAAACCATGCGCAGCGCGATGCAAGACCGCTATCCGGGCCTGCAAATTGTCGGCGCCTTCGAGCCGCCCTTTCGTCCGTTAACATCGCCGGAGGAAGATCAACTGCGTCAGCGAGTCCGCGCGTGCCGTCCTGACATGATTTGGGTAGGGCTGGGCAGCCCCAAGCAGGACCGTTTCATGGCGGAGATGCTGGACAAGCTTGATGTCACCC
>DATHKK010000423.1:0-8842 GCA_035489355.1 Candidatus Limnocylindria bacterium | reverse complement strand
AACGAAAACCGCTACGAGAAATCTCAACTTTCCAAAGATATTGACCCCACTCCGGGACGTGGCAGCACCCTTCACCGCGCCGGCTTCGACGCCACATGGGAACTCGATGTTTGGGGCGCTGTCCGTCGCAACGTCGAAGCCGCCCGCGCCACCGTCGAATCGGTTGCAGCCAAGCGCGATGACGTGCTCATCACCATTCAGGCCGAAGTCGCGGTGAATCACCTGGAGTTGCGCGGCACGCAATCGCAGCTCGACGTTGCGACGCGCAACGCCACGAACCAATCGCAGACGTTGAACCTCGCGATTGCCTTGCGCGACGGCGGACAAGGCACGCAACTCGACGTGGCCCGCGCTCGCTCGCTCTTGAATGCAACGCTCGCATCCATCCCGCCGCTCGAAGCCGATCTGGAGCGCGCGATTTACCGCATCTCAGTTCTGTGTGGTGTGGTCCCGACGGCATTGCGCCAGGAACTTCTCTCGCGTGGAAGTTTCCCGAAAATTCCAACTGAATTGGCGCTCACCAATCCCAGCGAGTTGCTCCGCAATCGTCCCGACGTGCGCGCTGCGGAACGCTCGCTCGCCGCCGCAACCGCGCGCATCGGCGTCGAAGTCGCTGATCTGTTCCCGCGTGTGACGTTCAACGGCACCGTGGGTCTGCAAGCGAGCAGTTTCTCCGGCCTGACTTCGCCCGGCGCCGACACTTACAATTTTGGTCCGCGCATCTCGTGGGCCGCGTTCGATCTCGGACGTGTGCGCCAGCGCATCAAAGCCGCCGACGCGCGGGCCGAACAAGCGCTTGCCATTTATGAACAAACCGTGCTGCTCGCGCTCGAAGAAACGGAGAACAGCCTCGTCGCACTGAGCCGCGAACGCCAGCGCCTCGCCTATCTCACGGAAGCCGAACGCGCCGCTGCTGAAGCCACTGCTCTGGCGCAACAACGTTATCGCGACGGCATCGCCGATTACCTCAGCGTCCTCGACGCCGAACGCACTCTGCTCAGTTTGCAGGAACAACTCGTCACCACGCAGACGCTCAGCGCCACGCGTCTGGTGGCCGTTTACAAAACATTTGCGGTGGGCGGAAGTGCAGTGCGGTAACTGGAGGTGATGGGTAAGGCGCGTCGCTCCGCGCGCGCTGTCCGTCGGCGATACAGCCGACTGCAAGTTTGCGCTACGATCGGCCGTTTCAATTGAACCTTGCAATCATCTCGACTGGCGGGCTGCGCCCAGCGGCGTTAAGATCCGCACCTTTTCGATGAACAAGATTGTCAACATTGCGGCCTACAAGTTCGTTCCGCTGGCGGACATCGGTCCGTTGCGCGGCCGTTTGCTCAAGCTCTGCAAGGCATGGCAGCTTCGCGGCACGATTCTGCTGAGCGGCGAGGGCATCAATCTTTTCGTCGCGGGCGCGGCGGACAACATTGAACTGTTGCTCGCGGAACTGCGGAGTTGGCCGGGCCTCGCGGATTTGCAGCCGAAGGTGAGTGAAACCGAGCATCAGCCGTTCAATCGAATGTTGGTGCGAATAAAAAAAGAAATCATCGCGTTCGGCGTGGAAGGCATTGAACCGGGACATCGAACTTCTCCCAAGCTGCCTGCAAAAAAATTGAAGCAATGGCTCGACGAAGGCCGGCCCGTCACGCTGCTCGACACGCGCAACGATTACGAAGTAAAGCTCGGCACCTTCAGGAACGCCCAGGCGATCGGCATCGATCACTTCCGCGAGTTTTCTGACGCGGTACGCAAGCTGTCGCCGGAGATGAAGGAGCAGCCCATCGTGATGTTTTGCACCGGCGGCATTCGCTGCGAAAAGGCCGGGCCGTTCATGGAGCGCGAGGGTTTCAGGAATGTCTTCCAACTCGACGGTGGCATCCTGAAATATTTCGAGGAATGCGGCGGCGCGCACTACGACGGCGAATGCTTCGTGTTCGACCAGCGCGTGGGCGTGGACCCGAGTCTGCGGGAGACGGACTCGACGCTCTGTTTCGTTTGCCTAGCGCCGTTGAGCAAAGCGGAACAGGCGGACGTTCGATACGTGGCGGGAAAATCCTGTCCGCACTGTTTCAAAACTCCCGCCGAGCAGATGGCGCTGACGATCGCAGATCGGCATGAAGCAATTCGTTGCGCGGTGACGCCGCTGCCGGGCAGCCAACCGCGCGACAATTTTCGGCCGGTCAACGTGCCGGCAGATTCTGACGGCAGAACGCTTGTGGACGTGCTCTGCCGTGTGGTGCGCCACATGCCGCGCGCTCAATGGGAAATGGAATGCGCGCGCGGGCTTGTGGTGGAACACGACCTCGTTCCAGCGGATGCCTCGAAGATCGTGCGGGCCGGCGAGCGTTACCTGCACAAGTTTCCCAATGTCCTGGAACCCGACGTCAACGGGGACATCGAGATTCTTCACGAAGACGAAGCGCTCATCGTGGTGAACAAGCCTGCGCCCCTGCCGATGCACGCGGGCGGACGCTTTTATCGCAACACACTCCAGTATTTTCTCAATCAGGTTTATCATCCTCAGAAACCTCGTCCGGCGCATCGACTGGACGCCAACACGACCGGCCTCGTTTTGGTGACGCGCACGCGACAGTTTGCCGGACGGCTACAGCCGCAGTTTGCGAGCGGCCAGATAAAAAAGATTTACCTCGTCCGCGTGCAGGGCCATCCGGGCGAAGATGCTTTTGATTGCGACGCGCCCATCAGCAACGAGTCAGGCCGGCTTGGTTCGCGGGATGTGGACCTGGAATCCGGTCTGCCATCGATTACGGAATTTCGCGTGTGCCGCCGTCACGCGGACGGCACGGCTTTGCTGGAAGCGCGGCCACTGACCGGGCGGACACATCAGATCCGCGTCCACCTCTGGCATCTTGGTTTTCCCGTGTGCGGCGACTGCGTGTATCTGGCGGACAAAAAAATGGGCGACACGCAAACGCTCGGGGTTGATGACCCGCCGCTGTGCTTGCACGCGTGGCGGATCGACTTTCTACATCCCCTGACGCAAAAGCCGATGAACTTCACCGCGCCGCCACCGAGTTGGGGAACGCGCGAAGGTTGATTCCTCGCACGTGCCAGGAGACAGCTCAAAATCCTCGGACGGCCAGAGCAGCAGCGAGCTTCCGCTCGGCGCGTGAACGGCGCGGTCGAGTGAATCAGCAGTTCTCCCGTGGGAAGACGAATGACAGTGACGGTGCGGCTCCATCTGGGTTCTCAGGAAAGAATTGGGAAACCGCAGTACCCAAATATTTTCAGCGATCAACTGCACGACTGAAGAATTCTCAAGGCTCCGTGCGCACTCGGAAGAAATACGCTGGCCGCGCGCGATCGGTCGTGAACGTCATAGCGCTGTTCGTTGCCAACAGATTCGTTGCGCTCGAAGACCACGCGAGAAGGTTCGAACTTCCTTCCACTCGATATTTTCCGCCGGGAACCGTGCTCCATGTCAACGTAAGCGAGTTAGTCATCGCGGAAACGGTGGTCACGCGAAACGGCGTGGCATACGGGTTCGCGAAGCTGATGAAGATGGGCAGGTGGTCGGAAGCAGCAGCGCTGTCGCCGGGCAGCGCCGGAGCAATGTTGGTCGCGAGATCGGTTCGGAACACGTGACCGCCGAGGATGTTCGTCGCCAGCAAGGCGCACGGCAGCACGTAGTCGTAACGGCGCGTGAGGTTCGCGGCGCGAATGGAAAACGTGAACGGGCTGCCCGTGAATGGATCGAACGGCGTGGCGAGTTTCAACCCGGTGGGCACGCCCGCCAGCGTCGAGAAAACAGCGCCGCCCGTAGGTGGATCTGCGATGTCTTCATTCATGTCGCCCGTGAGCAGATACGGACGCAGCGTGTTGGTCGCGAGAAATGTGCTCACGAGAAAATTCGAGATGGCGCGCGTCTCGGCGGCCCGGCGCAAGGTGCTATCAGAATCCTGGCCTGACTTCAGGTGCGTGGTGAAGACGTGCAATGGTTGCGGCAGCGTCGGCACTTTTATTTCCGCTTCGAACAAGTCGCGCGTGAAGCGGCCGTCATATCCGAAGTTGGTGAGGAGCACGCCATCGAGATGCTTCGTGGAGCGCGTGATGGGAAACCGGCTGAGAATGACGCTGCGAATGAAACCATCGTTCCCTGAATTCGTGGCGAGAAAATAGCCGGGCCGAAACGCAGTCACGAAATTCGCCATCTCCGCCGTGCCATTATTGGTCAGCGGAATTTCCTGAAACGTGATGATGTCGGGATCGAGAAACTGAACTTGCCTGGCGATTGCCTGCACCTGCGCCGAGTTCGTCGTCCAATCCGGGATCGTCGCGCCGTGGACATTGTAGGTGAGCAGAGTGAACGCGGCGTTCGTCGATGTCACCGCGGTGACAGTCACCGTCAACGTGGCGGGCGCGCTGGTGACGGCGCCGACGGCATTGGTCGCCACGAAACTGTAATCGCCTTGCTGAGCCAGCGAGATGTTGGTGAATGACAACGTGGTGTTCGTCGCGGACTGAATGGCGCTCCCATTGAAGAACCATTGGTAGCTCAGCGACGCCGTGCCACTCGCGGCCGAGGTGAGGTCCACGTTTGAACCTCGCGCGATCATCTGGCTTTCCGGCTGGATCGTAATGACGGGCGCGACGGGAGAAGAGTCGGACAGAACATCAGCGAACGAAGTTCCGACAAGAAGATTATCGAGCACAAGCGTTCCCATGCCAGAGTTTTGGCGCAGGGCGATGCCAGCCACAGTGAAGGTCGCAGCGGTTTCAGCGGTGGGAATCGAGACATCGCTTTCATTCAATGGATTCAACCACAGCGTGCAGGCCGAATTTGTGTTCGCCAGCCGTATCACGATATTGAACGCCGCATGGAGCGGGATGTCGTTTTGGTTCGTGACAGTCGCGCTGGCGTTGTTCCCGGACGAAATGCCGACCCGGAATTTTCCCGGCGCGGCGTCCGCGGTCAGGGCGAAGATGCGGCAACGAAAACCGCTGGCGCTCCCGTCCTTGAACGAAGTGAACCATGAACCGCCGGCGGAAGGCAGTCCTGTGAATCGGGCGGTGAATCGCGCGTAGAACACGTTCGTGGCACCCGCGGGCGAATACGGCTGGCCGACGAACGGCGCATTCACGTCCTCGGTTTCGCCGGAAGTCAGATTCACTTCACCATTCGTCACGTTCACCTGGCCGGGCGTCGTGCCGCTGTGCGTGGACCAGAATCCGCCGCTCGCCGTGATGATCGGGCCGTTGGTGTAACTGAAGGACTCAGTCAGAAGAATAACGCCCCGCGCGTGACACAAGGTCAGCCCGATAACGGCAACAGCGACAAGGCACTTCACAAAACACGCGCGCCTGCGAGGCGCGAAACGGTGGAAGATTTCCACACGCGAGGTTGAGTGTAAACCCTACGCAGCGTGACGCCATTGAAAGAAGCGCGGCACGAGGCTCGAGACGGCCACAATCCACCTGGCGGAGATTCCAAACCGGGTGCGTCGTTGCAGTGAAAGCTCCCTGAACGCGCAATCGATCGACGACCGCCGTGCGGCCGAACATGATCGGTGTCATGCCATTGTTCGCCATAAATCTTCTTTCGTTTCGTTCCGAGAGCGGCAGTCACTTTGGCGAAGCGGCGCAATTGCTGGAAATACCTGTTACCCTTGGTAACGATAGTCACTGCCTATGGAGATGCAGCAACTCCGATACGTCGTGGCCGTGGCGCGCGCGAAAAACTTTTCGCGTGCCGCCGAGCAGTGCCACGTCTCGCAACCCTCGCTCAGCCAGCAAATCCAGAAACTGGAGGAGGAACTCGGGGAACGGCTTTTCGATCGATTGAAGCGCGAGGCGAAGCTCACTGCCGCGGGTGAAGTGTTCCTGCGCCGCGCCGTGCGCATTCTCGAAGAAGTGGATGCCGCGAAGCGCGAAGCTCACGACACGGGCGCTCTTTTGCGCGGCACGCTCGCGCTTGGCGTATTGCCGACGATTGCTCCCTACCTGCTGCCGGATGTGATTGCGCGCTTCAACCAGCGTTATCCAGGCGTCGAGGTGATCATTCAAGAAGACACCACGGCGCGGTTGTTCAAGCTCGCGCTGGCTTGCGACATCGACTTCGCCATTGCCAGCACGCCGTTGCATGACGCGCGTTTCGAGGTGCGCGAATTGTTTGCCGAAGAATTGTTGCTTGCGGTTCCACCGGGGCATCCGCTGGCGACCAAGCGCAGCGTCCATGCGGCGGACCTCGACACGGAGCGATTGATCGTGATGAAGGAAGGCCACTGCCTGGGCGATCAAGTGCTGCGCTTTTGCGAACGGCGTGCCGTGAACCCGAGCGTGAGCATTCGCAGCGCGCAGATGGAAACGATTCAGTCGCTCGTGCGTGCCGGCGTCGGACTTTCGCTGATTCCGAAGATGGCTGTGCTCAATGGCCGCAGCGACGCGCCCGTCTATCGTTCACTGAGTTCGCCCAAACCGGAGCGCAGCATCGTGGTCACGTGGCCCAAACAACGGCCGCTCAGCCGGGCGGCGGGAGAGTTCATCAAGGAATTGAGCACGCAAAAACGAGAGCGGTGAAAGGTAGAAGACGCCGCTCCGCGCGCGCCGCTGCTGAGTCGTAAATCTCCTGAAGTTAGCGGGATCTTTCACGTTCGCGGCGCGCCGGAGCGCCGCGCCCTATCATCAACGGTTTGGGTAACACGCTCTCAAGATGCGTTCGCAGCGATCATTCCTACGCGCGATATTCCATTGCTCGTTCTTCGGCGAACGTTTTCAATTCGCGCACACCATGAAAACACACGTGCAACTTTGTCTGCTTTCACTCGCGTTCGCGCTGGCCACGGGCTGTGCGTCGATGCCTTCCAACAAAAACATTGGCGTTGGCGCGAAGCCAACCAACAAGGCGGACGTGCTGATCGATGGCACGCGGCAGACGCTCGACGAGAAGTGGACGTATTGGCGCGGGCCACGGTTCGCGTCCTCATTGCCCATCAAATGGAAGATCGTCGAAGACCCGGTGGACGGCGGCACGTGCCTCATGACCGACGACCGCGCAGCGGACGGCGGCAAATACGGCACTGCGGACATCGTGACCAAGGATGCGTATCGCGATTTCCGTTTGCACATCGAGTTTCTCATCACGAAGCCGGGCGGAAACAGCGGCGTGTATTTGCAGAACCGTTACGAGATTCAGGTGCTCGACGGCGACAAGACGCCGCACGGCATGGGCGCGGTGATTAACGAGACTCCTTCCCCTTACCACGCTTACAACGGGGTCGGGAAATGGAACTCGTACGACATCAACTTCCGCGCGGCGCGTTTCAAGGACGGCCAGCGCGTCGATCCGGCGATGGTCACGATGTATTTCAATGGCATTAAGGTCCACACCAACCAGCCCATCAAACAGGTGTGGGGCGGCGCGAACTCTGGCCTCGATGGCGGCAACAACGGCGGCAAAGGCATCACGGACGCGCCCGGCGGATTGAAGCTCCAGTGCGAAGGCCACGATGTGCGCTATCGCAACACGTGGATCAAGGAAGCGAACTTTGAGAAGGCCGACACGGATTTTTGAGACGTTGCCGTTGCAGCGCTGCTTTCGCACCTCGCGGCTTGCCGCGGCGTAAAAGGTTTGGTTCACTCGCGAGCATGAGAACCGCGCTCCATCTATCGTTGGCCTGGCTCGTTGTTTTGCTCACCGGCTGCGGTTCCATCAACAGCCGATGGGAAGGCAATCGCAAACCTTACGTGGGCGTGAAGACAGACGCCGCCGCGGTGAAGAGCGCCTCGACGGAATGGGAATTCATTCCCGCCTTTGACATTCCGCTGTCGGCCATCATGGACACGTTTTTCCTGCCCTACGATTTGGCCAGGGGCGACAACACGAAGCCCCAGAATGCCCACGCTCAGGAAGTCTCGGCCGCGCCTGCGCCCGCGCCTTCTCTTGCACCCGCGCCAGTCGAGAGGCGGAGCGATCCTTCCCGCATCAGCGGCGGCGGCACAGATCGGCCTTAATAAGGCGGGGCCACACGGTGGCGTCCGTCCGCTTCGTTTCTTCCTCGCTGCTTCGCTTGCGCCAGGGCGCATCGCAGTTCATTTTGGAACATTGCCAGGGAGGAAGATTAATGGTGGAACACAGCACGACCTTCGCGGGAGCGTATTTGCCGCTGCATTTTCAACTGAAGCTCATTTGGGAACGCCTGATGGGACGCCCCGTCCGCGATGTGACGTGGAATTTTTTTGAGTGCGGCGGCACGCCCGAGCTGGCGGAGACGATGTTGAAAGAAGCCAGCGCCGAAACCGGTCAACAAATCACGACAGCGGCGTTCCTGAAAAACCCAACCATTGCCGGCCTGGCGGACGCCGTGCTCTCGGCCGCAGATCGCGACGAGCTGTCGGAAGTGCAGCGCGGGAATGGAGAGGCGCCATTCTTTTTTCTGCACGGCGACATTCTGGGCGGCGGCTTCTACACGCGCGGTCTTGCCGAAGACATCGGAAGCGAGTGCCCGTTTTTTTCCGTTCCGATGCCGCCCGTGACGCGCGAGTCGAGTTCAACCATCGAAGAGGCGGCCGCCCGGTATTGCGCCGCCATCCGCGAGCGCAAGGCGCGCGGCCCGTACGTGCTCGGCGGTTTTTCACTCGCGGCGTTGTTTGCTTATGAAGTGGCGCGGCAACTTTCGCCGGAGGGAGAAGAAGTGGAGGCGCTGGTCTTGATTGATCCCGATCTGCCGACGGCGTTCGAGCGGCTTTGTCTTCGCGCCATCGATTCGCGCAAAAAGGCGGAGAGCTTCGGCGCGAAGGTGGATTCGTTCACGACGGTGTATTGCAAACTCGCGCAGCTCAGCTACGTCTGGCAATCGCCGCTGCGCGAGAAAGCCAGGTTCGTCTGGCG
>DATHKK010000422.1:0-6999 GCA_035489355.1 Candidatus Limnocylindria bacterium | reverse complement strand
CGGGATCAACTCGTGAAGGCGTTTCGCTGGATGCTCCTGTCGCGCGTGCTCGATGACAAATTTGCGAGCCTGTATCGCGCCGGGAAAATTCATGGCGGCGTTTTTCTGGGCCGCGGCCAGGAGGCGTTGAGCGTGGCGCTCGGAATCAATCTCCGCCGCGGCGATATTTTTGCGCCGTTGATTCGCGACGGCGCCGGCCGCCTGGCGTTCGGCGAACCGGTGCTCGACGCGGTGCGCACTTACCTTGGTTCGCCGCTCGGCCCGATGCGCGCGCGCGATGGCAATGTCCATCGTGGCCGTCCGCGCGAAGGGATACTCCCGATGATCAGCCATCTCGGCGCGATGATCTCGGTAGTGAATGGCTCTTTAATCGGGAAGCGCTTTCAAGGCGAAACAGAATTCGTCGGGGCCACAAACCTGGGCGATGGAGCGACCTCCACCGGCGCGTTTCACGAGGGAATCAATCAGGCCGCGGTTGAAAAGCTGCCGCTCGTTCTTGTCATTGCGGACAACCAGTACGCTTATTCGACGCCGACCTCGGCTCAATTTGCGTGCGAGTCGTTGGTAGACAAAGCGGTGGGCTACGGCGTGGAAGCGCACACGGTGGACGGCACGGACCTCGCCGAATGCCTGCGTGTGCTCGGCGGCGCGGTGCAGAGGGCGCGCGATGGCGCTGGACCGCAATTGATCGTGGCGCCGCTGCTGCGCCTGTGTGGCCACGGCGAGCACGATGACGCGAACTACATCGATCCGAGACTCAAGCAGTCCAATCTGGGCCGGGATTGTTTGAAGGTCGCGGAAGAATTTTTGGTGCGGCAAAAGCTCGCGGACAATCCGGCGTTGGCGGTCTGGCGCAGTGAAGCCATTCACGAAGTCGAGCAAGCGGTCGCTACTGTGCAACGCGAAGGCGCCCCTGATCCGTTCTCGCAAGATTGGTCTGCCCTTTCCACGTCGCGGTTACAGGAAGCGCGGCCGGGGTCCTGATGGACGTGAGACGGTAGCAGCATCGGAGTTTCGCGTCCTGGCGATTGACCAACGCCCCGGCATCCGGTAACCACACGCCACATGTCTTTGGAAACAACTTTGATTTTGTTCAAACCCGACGCCATCGAGAAGCGTCTCGTCGGGCAGGTCACGGCGCGCTTCGAAGCCGCCGGCTTGCGGATTCGCGGCGTGAAAATGTTCCGTTTCAACGATGCGCTCCTCCGCGAGCACTACGCGCACATCGCCTCGAAACCGTTCTTCCCCGAAGTGCAGCAATTCATGCAGAAGACGCCCGGCATTGCGATGGCGCTCGAAGGCGAAGGCGCCGTCGCGCGCGTGCGCGACCTCCTCGGGCCGACGGATTCGAAGAAGGCCGCGAAGGGCACCATCCGCGGTGACTTCGGCGTGGACGTGATGGTGAACGTTTGCCACGCCTCCGACTCTGCCGAAACGGCGGCGGTCGAACTGAAACGCTTCTTCCAGCCGGGCGAATTGTTTTAAGCGAACTTCAATCCCGGATAGCGATCGGAAGTGTTCAGCGCGAAGGCGACGGGATCTGGCTGGTGGTGATGAGTTCCGTGGCCGTTGCGTTGCCATCCGAGATTGACCTGCTGAAGCAGCGCGAGCAGTTCGCTTGTGTCCGCGCCCTTGCGCAGATAAACGTCGGCGCCATTTTCGATCGCCTCCGCGGGTCCGTGATCCGAACCGGTGAACACAACGACGGGCAGGTTTACCAGCGAATGTTGCCGGCGAACCCAGCGTAACACCCCGAGACCATCCAGGCCGGGCATTTGCAGATCGAGCAGCACGAGGCCGGGCATGGGGAACTCAGCACGGTTCCCGAAAACTCCGTAGCCACTCAGATATTTGACGGCATCAAGGCCATTATGCACCACGCGCAATTCCGCGGGCAAAGCGGATTCACCGAGGGCGTAGCGAAACAAGAGGACGTCATCGGCATCATCATCGACGAGTAAGATAGTGGGCGAGTTGTTCATAAACAGTTTTCCTTTCCTGATAGGAAGAAAGTTCATCGCCAGCAACGCGCGTGCAAGCGTAAGCGGGTACAATGAAGCGCCCCGGAAAATCCCCTATCAAACTATCGGCATGGAACGCAGCTCTGAACGCCGGAGTGCCAATTTCTCTGCGAATCAGTTCAGCTTTGTTGCCAACTCTGTAAGGACGTTTCGAGAAAAGCTTCGATGCGATCAGTCACGACCGTCTCGTTGAAATCGGAAAGCACTTCACCTTGCGCGGTCTCGGCCATTTGAGTGCGCAGGGCGGGAGAGAGCCGCAATTCCTGAATGCGCATTGCCAGTTCATACGCCTCGCCCGGCGTGTAGGTGAAAGCATTCTCGCCGTGGCGCAACAGTTCGCGCGTGCCGCCCAACGCGGTGCCCACCACTGGCAGTCCCGCCGCCATGGCTTCCAGCACCGTTAAGGAAAAAGGTTCCGGCTCTTCGCTCGTGTAGAGCAGCGCGTCGTGGCGCCGATACACGGCCGGCAGATCGCGCACGAGATTCGATACGTTCAGAAATTCCACCGGCAACTGCTGCAGTGCGATGAGTGAACGCAACTCCGCGACGTGGCTGGAATCACCTTTGCCATAAATGCTCAGGCTCGCGCGCACGTTGCTCTTGCGCAGTTGCTGAATCGCTTTCACCGCGGTCAGGACGCCGCTGCGTTTGTGCAACGATGTCACCACGAGAAATTTTTCGACGGACTCGGACGCGGGTTTCACTTCGTTCACCAGGGTTTGCGCGGCAATGCCGGGGTAAATCACCTCGCCGTGTCCGACTTGAAAGCCCGCCAACTCCGCAGACTCTTTCAGCCACGGGCTGGCAAAATAAATGCGCTCAAAACGAAAAGCGTTCAGCGAGTTGAGTAGTGGATTCGCTCCGTACAACTCCGGCATCCGATCGTAGCCTTTCATCAAACGCGTCGGCGCGAGATCGTCGATGCTGTTGCGTTGGCCGGAAAGTTCGAGCGCTTTGCGCGGCATGTTCATGGCGGGATGATTCCACCAGCGCAGCCACGGATCGTTCTTCACTTCGAGCGTCAGCCAGTTGTCCGCCACGTCGTACACTGTCGGCACGCCGCAATGGCGCAGATGAAATAGAAACGATTTCGAAATACCAAAGAGGCTGAAGATGTGAACGACTTCGGGTGTGAATTGTGCAATCGCATCGCGCAGCACCGCGTGGTTCTCGACTTCGATCTTTTTCAGATCGTTGTAATTCGTAACAAGTTCGTGATCGTAAACGCCATTGAGCAACAACCGCCGTTCCACTTCCCCACCCTGCTGCGGCAGGTGCATGCCATGCGTCGAGGTCAGCACCCGCACCTGATGTCCGCGCAGCTTGAGATTGTTCACCGCCGCTTCGCAGCGCAGATCGAAAGTGCCGGCGTGGTGAGGAGGAAACAGGTTCGTGATGACGAGGATTTTCAATCCACGCGAGGCTAGACGAATCGCTTCGGCAGCGACGAGCTTTTTGCAGAAGGCTTGCGTGCCCTTGACCTGCGCCAGTTCCAAAACGATAGTCCGCGCGTTCCGCTTGGATGGGGGCGTACTGGTTTCGACCATGAAGATGCGCCAGAGGCGGCATGCCGAGGATGGTTCGTTGGCCTCGTAAAACATCGGACCAAAAAATAAAAGCTAACGAAGAATTGGCTCTCGCGGCCTAAGTGCCACGACGTTCTCACCGCACACCTGCTCAGGTGAAGAACGCTGCAGCAGGTTAGGCAGACAACGGAGACAGCGCGTTGTTTTGCCGAAATAAATCCATGCTGGCTACGCGGTGGGTCTCGCGCTCGGGCGCTATCCCATCGCCGACAACTCTCCCCGAGCTAAGCATGTAGTCGCGGCTGGTAATTCTACCTGGGACCCGGGTTCAACTCCCGGCGCCTCCACCATTTCGAATGTGTTGCGGAAGCATCCGGCGAGTCGCGAGGGGCGACCACGGTTTTCAGCCAACGTATTCCACGGTTTTTTGACGGAACCGGTCAATGCTATCACCGGTTCGAGCCGGCACCCCCCAACGCGAACTGGAACGGCGTTGTCACGCGATGACCGGCGGCGCGCTCCCTTCCACCACCGCGAAATACACGCCATGAAGTTGCAAACCCCTGGCAAGTTCGTGAGATTCTACAACGATGCCCGTGACGGACCAAATCAGAGACAAGCTCTCGCAGTTGCCGCACAAGCCGGGCGTGTACCTGATGAAGGACCGCTTCGGCACGGTGATTTACGTCGGCAAGGCGCGCGATTTGCGGAAGCGGGTGACGCAATATTTTCATCCGGCGCGGCGCCTGGGCTGGGACATCAAATTCAACGCGTTGGTAGATGCCATTTACGATTTGGACGTTCATACGGTGCGCAGCGAGCCGGAAGCGATGTTGCTCGAAGGCAAGCTGATCAAAGAATTTCATCCGCGCTACAACGTCAGCTTTCGCGACGACAAACGGTTCCTGCTCGTGAAGGTGAACCTGAACGATCCAATTCCGCGCTTCACACTGACGCGTTTCAAGCAGGACGATGGCGCGCGTTACTTCGGGCCGTTTCCCAACGCGGGCGCGCTGCGCAGCACTCTCACGCTGGTGCGACGGCAGTTCAATTTACGCGGCTGCCGTCCGCTCACGCCCACGGAGGCGGACTACAAGCATTGCCTTTATGGCCACTTGAAATTCTGCACCGCACCATGCGTCGGCAACGTGACGCACGAGCAATACAAGGAACAGGTTTTGGCTGCGTGTGAGTTCATGTCCGGCCAGTGCGAGGAGATGGAAGAGCATCTGGACGGGGAAATGCGCAAGGCGGCGTTGAACCAGAAATACGAAAAGGCGGCGGAGTTGCGCGACACGATTACGGCGATGCGGCGTACGACGCAGAAGACGACTCGTTTCGAGCGCACGCCGTGGAACTTGCCCGTGTCCGTCATGCCCGAGCGCGACAATCTGGAACTGGGCAAAGTATTGAACCTGCCTGCAGCGCCAGTGCGCGTGGAAGGTTTCGACATCTCCAATATCAGCGGGACCTTTGCGGTTGCTTCCATCGTTGCTTTCAAGAATGGCCGTCCCGACCGCGCCAACTATCGGCGGATGAAAATGAAAACAGTCGTGGGGCAGGACGACTTTGCATGTATCGCGGAAGCGGTGCGTCGCCGCTACTCGCGCTTGTTGCGCGAAGCTAATGGTGAAACGACACGAGAGAACGAGGAAGACAGGGCGCTCCCGGATGAGTTGAGGACCTTAATGAAGAAGCCGTGGGAGGCTTTTCCGAAGTTGGCGGAAGAAGAAGCGCGTCCAGCCGCGCCGGCGAAGAATGTGCTGAACGTTTATGTCAGCGGTGAGGATGGCTCGCTCAACTTAACCGAAGTTCCCACTGTTCCTGCCACGCCCTCGAACATGCCGGACCTGATCGTGATCGACGGTGGCAAGGGCCAGTTGAACGCCGCGTGCGCGGAATTGGAGAAGCTTGGTTTGAAGAGCATTCCGGTGATTGGTCTCGCGAAAGAGTTCGAGGAAATTTATTTTCCCGGCGAGAAGGAGCCGCTCCGTTTGTCGCACGAAAGCAGCGCGCTCAAATTGCTCCAACGCATCCGCGATGAATCCCATCGAGTGGCGAACTCTTACAACGCCCAGCTTCGCGTCAAAAAGATTTCCGAGAGCATCCTGGACGAGTTTCCCGGCATTGGCGACCGGCGTAAGGCGGCGCTGCTGAAGAAGTTTGGTTCAGTCCAACGTTTGCGCATGGCCAGCGTAGAGGAGATAGCAATCGTGCCCGGTTTCGGCGGCAAGGCGGCGGGAGAATTGAAAACGTTCCTGGATGCGCGCTCGGGTGAATTGCTTGAAAAAGTTGTGTATGAGTCCACGGAAAGCTCTGAGGCGGAGAAAACTGCGTTGGGAGATCTTGAGCCTCGCGACGCGCCTCGACCGAGCGCGAGCGATGGATTGTAGTGATCAGGACCTGATCCTTCCGGTCACGTTGGCAGAGCGTCGAATTGCATTTCTCAATGCTCTCCTGTAAGCACATCCGCATGTCCTCACGCGTACGGTTGTCTTTCATCCTGTTTTTCGTCGCTCATTGGCAAGCGTTCTCGGCTGCAGAATCGTTCAAAGAGGTTCGGTCAGAACTGGAGAAACAAATCATCGATAAGGAGTTCGTTCTACGAAGCGCGCCGAACGTTGCTGGGATTTGGTATCTCACAATCGGCAGCAATGAATACCTCTTGAAACAGAAGAACAGCGGCCTATTTCCGAAACCGGTCGATGTACCAAATGTGAAGATCACCAAGGTCCGACACAGAATTGAGAAAGAGGTCGTCTCTCGAATCTTCCGGCCCGATCGTGGCAAGCTGGATCAGTACGACGAGCGAACAGTCGAGCATCAGCTTTGGGTTTTCAGCTCGTCCCACCGATATTTGGGTAAAGGTGAACTGCAAATTGAGCGCCTCGATAATCAGATTATGAGTACGCTGGAGTCAATTGATGTCCTCGCCTATGCCTTTAAAGGCCAGCCGTTTAAGGATCCCGTGCGTTACCGGGCTTCCTCGAGTTCTGTCTTACATTTCGCGGGATGTGGACACGACGACGCCACGAACAACTTTCGGGATTTCGCCACAATCGACGAGGGACTAAGAGCTGGTATGCAGCTTTGTTCCCTATGCTTTAACAAGCGCCTCAGCCTTCCTTCGTACGGTCAGGAATCAATAATCGGAAAGGAAACGGAAGCAAATCTTCGGCACTATTATCGGCTGGTCAGTGATTCCAACCTACCAGTTCATTGAAAAACTCCAAAAAACTTTGAACACGCGGTGGCGCCAGTGGATCGGATCACCATGCGTGGAGAACTCGATCCTCAGGCCGACATGTATTTGGCCTTGTCTCGAATTGGTGGACAGGTGTCGGGTGAGTGTGTGAGTTGGGAAGCACACACATGAACCACGGAATCAAAACCAAGTACAAGCGATACGACGAAGCCTTCAAGCGTTCTGCGGTCGAGCATTGGCTGGTGAG
>DATHKK010000421.1:0-4414 GCA_035489355.1 Candidatus Limnocylindria bacterium | reverse complement strand
CGATGGTGCCGTCCAGGTGCAACGTCGCCGCGCCCTGTTGCATCTCCTCGACAAACAACCGATAGGGCCGCTCCGCGCCTTCCAGTGTGTAGACCCGGTGGCCGCCTGCTTCTTCCACCACCAACGCATCGATGGCTCCGGTGCGAATGGCGGCAATCGTTTCCTCCGCCTCCTCCAACCGGCGGCGCAACTCCTCATTCTCTTTCTGCAACTTTTCAACCGTCGCAGCCGGCGGGATGTCGGAGTCCAAAGTTTTCACGGCCACGATTTCTCGCATGGTTTTCAGGAATTTGACCCGTTCATTTTGCGCCGCAAATCCAAACCTGCAAGCACGCGCTCCTCCTTGGAAAGATTACCGATCAGGCGGCGCAGAGGAGCCGGCAGTTTCTTCACCAGCGTCGGCGCGGCGATGATTTGCTCTTCGCTGGCAAGCTCTGGGTGCAGGTAAATGTCGATCACTTCCAGGTCGTAGCGGCCATGGAGATGTTCTTCGCAAATAGCTTTGATGCCGGCGATGGCTTCCGCGGAACGCGGCGTCATGCCGGTAACGAAGAGGCGCAAAACGTAGTGTTCGTCCTGCTCTGGGCGGGTCAGCGCTCTTTCAAATTCCTCCGTCGTGTCAATGTTGTATCGTCGTTTCATCAGTCCTGCTCCGTCGCGCTCACGTCTTTGGCGGGCCGCAACTGCAATCCGACCAGCGTGCGCTCGGTGTTGGACAAGTCGCCCACAATGCGGCGCAACGGCTCCGGCAGTTTGCGCACCAGCGTGGGAATGGCCACGATTTGATCACCGGCCGCGAGTTGCGGCTGTTTCAACAGGTCCACCACTTCGATCTTGTACCTCCCCGGCAGGTGAGTTTCGCATATCTTCTTAAGGTTGGCGAAGGCCGCGATGGATTTCGGTGTTTGCCCGGCGATGTAGAGGCGCAAGGCCCACATTTCCTCGGCCGATTCACCGTCGGCGGCGCTTTGCGGTTCAACCGGCTTGGCTGGCTTCGTCATTTTCGAACTCTCCTGTTCTTTCTGGAAATGGCGGCGTCTGCTTTCAAATCCGCTTTCCGCTTCGCCGCCATCCGCTCCCGCTCACGGCGCAACGCTTCGTCGCGCATCTGTTCCTGGTTAATGAGCCGCTGCGCCTCGCCCTCTTCCGCATCAAACTCTTTCCGCAACGCCGCAATACGCGCTTCGAGCGCCTCGCGCTTCCGCTTCCTGTCGCGCTCCTTGCTTTCGATTTCCTCCCGCCGGGCCACGGCGGTGGATTTCTCGCGGGCTTCCTGCGCTTGCCGCGCGGAACCCGTGAGCACGCCTTCCGCCCCGAGATAAACATCCTGCAAGTCGATCCCCCGGTCAGTGAGCAGGAACTCCCGGATTTGGTTTGAGTGCGCCATGCCGCGCGATTTGAGGATATACAAAGCGCGGTTCCTCTCGCCGCTCAACTCGACGTCGCGCAACAACAGCCATGTGTCCACGAGAGAAGAAATGTCCACGCCGCTGTTCTCCAATGTTTGGCCACCGGGAATCAGGTTGGTCATGAGCGCCGTGACGTGGTGGATCTTCAGGAAGTCGATCAACCTTGTCAGCATGGCCGTGGCGTCCCTGACTGTGCCCGCCTGCACGAGGCTATCAATGGGATCGAAGATAACGACGCGCGGTTGAAACTCCTGCACCAGCTTATGGAACGTCGTCAGGTGCGTCTCCAGTCCGTAGAGCGTGGAGCGCATCGCACGGAATTCGAGCAAACCCTTCTTCCGCCACGGTTCCAAGTCCACGCCGATCGAGCGCATGTTGCGAATGATCTGGCCGGGCGACTCCTCGAAGGCAAAGTAAAGGCACTTCTCACCGCGAATGCAGGCCGCGCGCGCGAAGTGCGAAGCCATGCTGGTCTTGCCGGTGCCCGCCGTGCCCGTCACCAAAACGCTGCTGCCCCGGAAATACCCCTTGCCGCCCAGCATGGTATCCAGCCGGGGCACGCCGCTGGAAATCCGCTCCTTGCTCGCGTCGTGCTCGAAGCCTAGCGAGGTGATTGGCAAAACGCTGATGCCATCCTCATCGATCAGAAACGGATACTCGTTGGTCCCGTGGGTGGTGCCGCGGTATTTCACGATGCGCAACCGCCGCGTGGAAACCTGATCGATGACGCGATTGTCGAGCAGGATTACGCAGTCGGAGACGTACTCCTCCAATCCGTGCCGGGTGAGCTGGCCGTCGCCGCGCTCGCCCGTGATGATGGCCGTCACGCCTTTGTCTTTGAGCCAGCGAAACAAGCGACGCAACTCCGCGCGCAAGATTCCCTCATTCGTTAATCCACTGAACAACGTTTCGATGGTGTCGAGCACCACTCGCTTGGCCCCGATGCTGTCGATGGCGTGGCCCAGACGGACGAACAGTCCTTCGAGATCGTAATCGCCGGTTTCCTCAATCTCGCTGCGCTCGACCCGCACAAAATCTATAACGAGCTTCTTCCGCTTGATCAGGTCATCGACATCAAAACCGAGCGAACGGACATTCTGCGCAAGTTCCCTGGCGGTTTCTTCGAATGCCATGAACACGCCCGGTTCTTTGTGCTGTGTCGCACCGCGCACCAGAAACTCCATCGCGAGAAGAGTCTTGCCACAGCCGGCGCTGCCGCAAACCAGCGTGGGTCTCCCGCGTGGCAATCCGCCATCAGTGATCTCGTCCAGTCCTTGGATGCCGGTAGGAGCTTTGGGCAGAGGGTTCACAACATTCCGATTCTTCGCTCCTTTGGTCATTTCTGTTCGTCACCGTATTCCAGTGCGAAAAAACAACGCAATTGGAATCTTGCGCCATCGCATTTTTCTGTTGCGGGGCAAACTGAACAGACTTCGGCAGGGGCAATACGCGGCAAACCCTGTTTGGATTTACAGCTTCGGAGGCAGGCAAACTATTCGATGCCAGGTGTGCAACGCAGTCACGAAAGCAACCAATTCATCCACCCGGCTCGGTTTGACGACAAAACTGTTGGCCCGCAAATCGTACGCCCGCTTCACGTCATCCTCCCGGCAGGACGCAGTAAGCACGTGAACCATCAGCCGCCCAAGTGTGGGTTGTTGCCGCAGCCATTCGAGCACTTCAAAGCCATTCACGCGTGGCATGTTCAAGTCCAGGAGTACAATGTCCGGAGATGGATAAGCTGTCTCATCGCCGTAAGGATCCTCCCTTTTCAAATAAGCCAGCGCTTCATAACCGTCACGAACCGGGTACAAACGACTGGTGACCGCAGCTTTCTTAAAGGCTTGTTCGAGAAGGAAGAGATCATCCTCATTGTCTTCCGCAACGAGAATATTGAAAGGCGTATCCATGAAACAGGGCAAGTATGTTCCCGTGCCAAAGCGGGGTCAATCCCTGCTCTGATCAAGAGGCGGGGCTGGTTGTGCATCGGCGGCTTTTTGATTGCCTCGTGTCAGTGATGGCTCGTTGTTGTTCCTGCTCCATCTCCTTTCCAAAATGCGGCCAGACAAAGATGGTGGCAGCAGATTTGGCATCGTGCTCAATGGCTCGCCGTTGTTCAGGGGAGAGCGAGATTCCGGCACTGCGTTTTAGAGAATGATCTTGTGGAAGCCATCATCCGCCTGCCCACGGACAACACCGGCTTGTCCTTCACGCTGTGGCTGAGAAACACCTCGTATTGGAGCTGGTCGGGCATAGAGATGGGCTTGCGTTGCGAGCATGAATGCCAAATCGTTTTCGCTTCGGCAACCGCAGTGTTTGCGAAAGCATGGTTTGCTGGAAACGGTCGTGATCCTGGTTCGCGGGGTTTGTCATTGGTTTAAGAATGCCTCGATAGCTTTCCTGGCACTGATGGGTTTGAATCTCGACGCACTATTCACAAAACGTTATGGATCGTCGAAATCGGTCGAATGCACGAAGGGGCGACCAAGGAATAATTCTCAAGGGAACAGCAAAGTGTCGAGGGGCTTTCGTTTTGTGCATGACCCTCGATACAAGAAAGGCGCAGTGCAAAGAGTCGGTTCACCTGTCCATTCGACCGCCCGTGCTCGCAAAGCATGGCTGCCTGTGTGTGTCTTCTTCGTCACCCTCGGGTTGACGGTCACGGCGGCGTACAATGCTGACCTTGTCAGCAGGACCCGAGAGCGCGTTCGATTCGATCACGCAGTCTCTCAAGCAGATGCGAGCATCGAAGCTGTCCTGAGGAGGTATCTTGCTCTCATCCACGCCGTGCGTGGCATCGGTGCGGCCCACTTGAGCATGAGCCTCGATCAATTCAGGGCCTATGTTAAAGCCCTCGATCTGCGGAAAAACTATCCCGGTATTGAAGGCCTGGGCGTGGCCGTGCGGCTCAGGCCGGATCAAAAAGAGGAAGCCATTCGAAAGGCCCGCGCGAAAGGTCTGGCGTCATTTCACATTTGGCCCGATTCGAATCAGTCGAACTTGTG
>DATHKK010000420.1:0-2780 GCA_035489355.1 Candidatus Limnocylindria bacterium | reverse complement strand
ATGGTGTGCAGTTCCATGATTTCGCGGGCGTAGTTCTGGTTTGGCGCGGCCTTTGAGTTCAGGATCGTATCGAGGTAAATGATCATCGCCTCGCTCTCGACGCTGATCTTCAGCAGGTCGTAGAACGTGCAGTTGGGATTGAGCAGCGCGTTGCGAAATTTGTTGTGCTCGCGCCAGTGCAGATCCAGCGCCACGGCATGGCGAACATTGTCGTTCGTATAGACGCCCGCATTGAAGACGTTGTCGAAGTACTCCTCCGTCTTGGAATACTGCGTGGTGAAGTGGTTCTGGAAAAATTGCGCGAGGATTTCGTGAAGCTGCCGCGGGCTGTGAATGGCGCGATACACATGCCACGCGCGGAGATCATCGAGCGTTGCCATCGCGTTCGTGAGCTTGGCGTAAGTGGCAGCGATGGCCGGAGGTGGATTGGGCGGTGTCGCTGGAGTCGGCGGCAGCACCGGCAGCGACACGAGTTGAGTCGCGACGCCGCTCGGTCCGCCGGTCAAACGCGCGGTCAAAGTCAGAGCATTCGTGTTTTGGACCGGGAGATAATAAAAAGTCAGCGTGAACAACCCCGTGGAAGCCGGCGTGTTGGTCGCAAAGACCTGGGTGAAACCGTTGTTCAGTTGCCCGGCCGCGCCGCTGAATATCAGCTGCAAACAATTGGTTCCCGACGCGGGCAAACCATCCACCGTCGGACTGTTGGTGATGATGGCGCGGCTGACCGTGTTGCCCGAAGCCCACACGGTATTGGTCAGCCGTTCTTCGAAGTCGCCATTGATCAGAAGGTTTGTTCCCGTTTCCGCCACGCTGCCGCGAACGATCGAGACATTGTCTATGTAAACCCGGCCCGCGCCGCTCATATAAATGCCGAACGTCGCCCGGCCCTGGCCGCTGGCGCCCGTCGTTCCACTCGTCGAGACGCGAACCCAATTCGTGAGCGGATGCGGCGGCGGCGTGTACGGCGGTGTGTTGGTGACCAGCGGCGTGACGTTGATGGAATCCGGAATGGCATCCGCCGCCATCTGTTCATCGATGAACTGCTGCGCTCCCACGGCGCGAATGTGATCGATGTCGTCCGGTGTAGGCCCGTAAGTGAGACGGTTGAGCACGGTGGCCATGAAGAGATCGTTGCTGCTCATCGGCGTCGCGCTGACGGAATAAAAGCGCATCGCGTCTCCGTTGGTGGCAATCCAGGTCGGGCCGAGGAATTTTCCCGAAGTTGTGTCCAGCGTCATTCCGCTCGTCGCATCCGCGGAGCTGAAAATCTGATATTGCTGCGCGGCGGGATACGGAAACACGAACCGCGGCAAACCGTTTGTCGTCCAGTCCGCAACGATGCGCGGCGGCGCCGGATTCACCTCGGCCGCCTGCATTTTTGGCAGGCTTGCCGCGGCGCAAAAGAGCGACAGACAGAAAATCTGCCTGAGAAAGTTGGAGGGCGTCATACTCGTTAGCTTGTCCCATGTTGGTGCAACGGTGACAAGAATCTTCCCAGTGAAAACAGCCTTTGAAGCACGCCGGCATTGCATGACGCAAATGCCGCAGATGTTGGGCCATTACGCTATGAGCGGCGGCGAGCGACGAGGGCGGCGCAAATGAGACAAAGAGTGGCTAAGGATATGGCGCTCGGCTCGGGCACGGCGGTGAAAGTGATCGTGAGCGTGGGACCGAAGCCGCTTTCGCGAGAAGCGAAACTGCGCGCGGTCTTGCCCACGGATTCCGACTCGGTCTTGAACATCCAGCCGAAATTGGCTTCCGAGTGATCGAGCCAGAATTGAATGTCCGCGATCAAGGTGTCCGAGGAACTGAACAGAACCTGTTCGCCAACGCCTCCAACAAATGCGGATGAACTCAACGTGCTGGAAAAATCCGTGTCCGCGAGGCCGCCGGGAACCGACCACGCCGTGCCAGCGGCAAACCGATCATTCCACGTCGCCTCGCCCGCGATCGCCAGCGAGCCTTGGCCGGGGCTGGATTCATCAGGCACCCGCAACCCTTCGTTCCACGATTGCAGGACGCGGCGCAGGCTGAAGATCGAATTGGGATGCGTCCCCTCGGGCTGCCGGACAATGTCCAACGAAAGTTCCGCGCCCGTGATGGTCGCGCCCGCCGGAATCGCCGAACTCAGATCGAAGAACATGAGCGCTCGGTTGCGATTGCCATTGCCGGTCGTGCCCGCATTGAAATGGATGGCGCCGCCCATGTTGTTGCCGGGCGCGATCTCGATCAGCGTCGTATCCGCGGCCGGCTGCAATGAAATCGTGTCCGCGTAAACGGAAACTAAACCGGCGATCATCGCGCCGGCGAGAACGGCTGACCGAATCAGCGGAGCAAAAGCTGTCATGCAACCAAACATGTCGTCAAAAGAGTAGGCGGGCCTGAATCGCAATTCCAGAAAAGCGTGCGCCGCCAAATGTTCGATGAGCCTCGGACAAAGCCGATTGCCAGGCATCCTGTGTGTCCAAATTGTTTTTTGAGTTGGGGAACGAAAATGCCGCTATAAGGGCAATGTCTGAACGGCGAAAACGTATCCTGGTTATCGATGATGAGCCGATGATCTGCGAACTGTTGCAATGGATTCTGCGCAGCAGCTACGACGTGCAAACGGAAGAGGACAGCCTCAAAGGATTCGAGACCGCGCAAATCTCATCTCCCGATCTGATTCTTTGTGACCTTACGATGCCGCGGCTTTCCGGCCCCGCGCTGATCGCCCGGCTCTTGGCCGAACCGCGCACGGCGCATGTGCCGGTGTTGCTGGTGAGTGGCGACGTCTCGGT
>DATHKK010000419.1:0-3669 GCA_035489355.1 Candidatus Limnocylindria bacterium | reverse complement strand
CGCTCGAATTGCGGAATTCGATGTTGCCCAATGAATTTGGACAAAACTGGGGTTCGAGCACGCAGAGCAACGGCACGCCGGGTATCGCGAACACCATGAGCAATACGAATATTCCACCGATGGTCCTGAGTGTGACCCACTTTCCCGTCGTGCCGGCCTCTACGGACACGGTGTCCATCACCACGCGTATTCGCGATGAGCAGGTCAGTGGCACGACCGTGACCCTTTTCTACCGGAACCACAGCACCACCACTCCGCCGGCATTTTCCTCTGTAACGATGTTTGACGACGGAGCACACAGTGATGGTCTCGTGGGGGATGGAGTCTTCGGGGTGACGCTGCCCGCGCAGGCCAATGGGACGGTCATTGAATACTATGTGCGGGCCGTGGATTCCCTCCTGAATACAAACACCTGGCCCGGCGCGGCCCGCCAGACGGACGGCTCGTTTGCACAGACGGCGAACGCGCTCTATCAAGTGTCCGACGAGATCTACGCCGGCACTCAACCCATTTATCGTTTGATCATGACGGAGTCGGAGCGCGTCGAGTTTACCGGGATCAACCGCCAGAGCGATGCGGAGATGAATTGCACGTTCATCAGCATCGACGGTGAAGGCGTCAAGGTACGGCAGAATTGTGGGATGCGCATTCGCGGCGCTGGCAGCCGTGGCGCCAACCCGCCCAATCTTCGCGTGAACATCGCCTCCGACCGCCGCTGGAACAGCGTCACCGAGATCAATCTCAACACCCGTTATACGCATGCCCAGACCATTGGCAGTGCGCTGTCCCTGAAGGCGGGCTTGCCGGCGGCGTACGCGCGACCGGTCAAGGTGCGAATCAACGGCACGGACATGGCTAACTCGGGTTCGCCGATGTTTGGATCCTACGCGTTTGTGGAACCGATCAATGCCGAGTGGGCCGCGGAGCATTTTCCCAACGATGACAACGGCAACGTTTACCGCGGTTCCCGCGCACCGTGGACCGCCAACCTGGATTACCGGGGAACATCCCCTGCGGTGTACGAGGCGAATGGTTATTCCAAGACCTCCAACCAGAGCGAGAACGACTGGACCGATCTGTTTAATCTCACCTTCGCACTCAACACCAACGCCACCGATGCGGTTTACGAACAGGCAGTGCAAGCCCAAGCGAACGTCACGAACTTCATGCGCTTCTTCGCGCTGGGTTCACTCATGAGCTACCAGGAAACCTCGCTGTTCCGCGGGGTCGGGGATGACTACGCAATGTATCGCGGTGTGGTGGATACTCGTTTCACGCTGGTGCCCCATGATTTTGACACAGTGCTAAATCAGGGTGACACCGGCGGAAGCGTCACGGAATCAATCTTCCAGCCCATCTTGAATCCGGAAAGCGCCAACGCGAACGAGCGCGCGAACTTCCTCCAGCGCATGATGAGGAATCCGCGGTTTGTCCCGATCTTTTTCAGCGAGTTGAAACGGCTGGGCGAAACCGTCTTCGCGCCAACAAATCTGAATCCGCTGGTCGATCAGCTTTTGGGTGACTGGGCTTCTGGAACCGTGAACGGCATCAAGACGTTCAACGCGAACCGCAACGCGAATGTGCTGTCCCAGATTCCTCTCACCTACAGTCTGGCGCACACACTGGGATCGTCGAACGGCGTCCTGCGCACCACGGCGGCGAGCATCAGCTTGCGCGGTGCCGCCAACGCCATCGACACGCGCAACGTGCGGATCAACGGCGTGGCAGGCGCTTACTCCGGCTGGGAAGGACGTTGGACGAACAGCGCCGTGGCCTTGCAGCCGGGCTTGAACAATCTGCTCGTCGAAGCGGTCGGCGCGAGCGGCGAGGTCGTTTGGAACACGAACCTCGCCGTGTGGTACGACACCAGCGCGTTCACGAGCGTGAGCGGAAACATCAGCGCCAACACAGTCTGGTCGGCTGGCTCTGGTCCGTATCGAGTCACGGCGAACGTGACCGTGGCCAGCGGAGCCACTCTGACGATTCAGCCGGGCACGACGGTTTATCTTAACTCCGGGGTCGGAATCAGCGTGGCCAATGGCGGACGTTTGCTCGCCGAGGGCAACCCCAATGCACGCATTCAATTCAATGCTGTTCCGGGACCGCTTAATCGTTGGAGCGGAATTGTCATTAACGGCTCGGGCGCTTCGGTGGAGTCGCGCATCGCCTACGCGCACCTTGAGGGCAATAACGGCACGGCGATCGATGTGAGCGGTGGCGCTGCATTCCTCGATCACTTGACGTTTGGCACGACCGACCGCCGCTACATGGATCTAGATGCGGCCTCATTCATCGTGAGCCATTGCGTGTTCCCGACAACCACGGCTGTGATTGAGCCGGTGCATGGGGCGGGCGGCATTCGCAGCGGCGGGCGCGGCATTTTCCTGCGCAACTTCTTTGGGCGAGTGAATGGCTACAGCGACACCGTGGATTTCACCGGCGGCAATCGCCCGGGACCAATCGTCCAGTTCATCCAAAATGTTTTCATGGGATCGGACGATGACATTCTGGATCTCGACAGCACGGACGCCTGGGTGGAAGGAAACATCTTTCTGCACACGCACCGGCTCGGATCGCCCGACTCGGCCAGCGCCGTGAGCGGAGGCAACGATGACGGTCAGGCTTCGGAGATCACGATGGTGGGCAATCTGTTCTTCGACGTGGACCACGCGGCGACGGCCAAGCAAGGGAACTTCTACACGTTCGTCAATAATACGGTGGTGCGGCAATCGAGCGCCGGCTTCGAAGACGCTGGCGCGGGTGCCGTCTTGAATTTCGCGGATGAAGGCACGGTCGCGGCCAGCGGCATTTACTCGGAAGGCAACATCATCTTCGATGCTGAGAGACTCACGCGCCATCTCACCAACGGCAGTCCACTCGCCGCCAACACGACGTTCCATAATAATTTGATGCCGTTCGCGTATGCCGGGCCGGGCACCAACAATTCATCCGCGAATCCCTTGCTCAAGCGCATCCCGACACTGGCTGAGACCATGGCTTTCACGTCGTGGGAGCAGGCTCAGGTTTTGCGTGATTGGTTCAGCTTGCAGGGCGGTTCACCGGGCCTGGCCACGGGCCCGAACGGACGCGACAAGGGCGGCGTGGTGCCGCTGGGAGTTTCGATTTCCGGCGAACCTGCCGGCACCAGTCCCCTCGATGCCGCGACGCTGTGGGTGGGCGCGAATCGCACTGGGAACGGAATTCCGGCCGCAGGCTTCCCGAACGGCTCTGGTTATACGCACTACAAATGGCGCCTGGATGAAGGTTCCTGGAGCGCGGAAACGCCGGCGAGCACGTCCATCGTTCTGAACAATCTGGGTTTGGGAGCGCACCGCGTCGATGTCGTGGGCAAACGCGACGCGAATTTCTACCAGGACGATTCTGTTTACGGTCCTGCGGCATTGATCACTGAGTCCCGCACCTGGTTTGTGAATACGAACACCAGCGCGGTGCGGATCAACGAGATCCTGGCCAGCAACGGCGGCATCTTCGTCCATAGCAACACGACGCCGGACGCGCTCGAGTTGGTCAACCTGTCAGCCGTTCCCGTCAACCTCGAGGGCCTGCGGCTCACGGACGATCCGGCAGATCCGGACAAGTTCGTCTTTGGCCCGGGCTCCACGATTCCCGCGGGTGGCTACCTCGTGGTGTTCGCGGATGACGGCAATA
>DATHKK010000418.1:0-3801 GCA_035489355.1 Candidatus Limnocylindria bacterium | reverse complement strand
CAGGGTGCGGAGCCTGGTTTTCTTCGCCGTGGTGATCCCGGGCAGGGTGTCGGCAGCCACTTTGTTGATGATGGTCTGGGAGGTTTGCAATAGGTTCGGGCGGTTGCCGTTGAGTTTCTTCCCCACAAAAAAATCTTCCAGGACAATGCGGTTGGTGCGGGAGTATTTCTGTTTGGCGGCCTTTTGAACTTCCTGCAAAGCGGCCAGGAGCACATGCGCGGCTTTGTTTTTTTCGGCGGTGGCAGTCTTCGCGGAGGTCGCGTGCATGACAGCGTCGGCGGCCTTGGTGCGCGCGTCCTCCGTGTCACTCAGGAACTCGGTCACGAATGCGGCGGTGATGTCGCGCTCGGCGAGCACTGCGGCGTGCTCGGTGTTTTGCGCGGACTGGCCGATGCCTTCGGCCTTGGTGAGCTTGCGGAGATGCGCCTGGTTCAGCGGTCCGCGAGTGCGTTTACGTTTCGGCTCCGCGACGGACGCGGCCATGGCAGTGCTTTCAGTACTATCGATCATATATGTTTACTGTTGTGCGGCATCTTTCGTGGCCGCGGTTGCGTTATGTTTTTATCGTGACGGCACACACCGTCAGCGTGTGAAATGTTTTAGCAGCGGGAATGCCAACATGCTTCGGGGTTTCGGAGGATGTTAGTGCCTGCAAAATCGAGAATAGCGGTCAAACGCAGCTTGCTAATGTGTTGCGGCTTGGCGTTAATGGGCTGCTGTACGGAATTTATTTATCGCTGGCCAAAGTTAGTACACGAGGAGGTGAAGTTAGGGCTTTGCGAGGGAAATTCAGCGTGGCGCGGTCGAATAACTGGAATGTGAAGTGACAAGTTAGGCGGTTGCCGAATGAAATCAATCAACGCGGGTACATCCATGCGATTTCAACGTCGGCGGCTGCAAACCTTGGTGAGAGGATACAGGTTAAACCTGATGTCTTCTGGAATCGCCGTTGAATCCCAACGGGATTCCATCCATTAGCCCGCGGTTGGCGCCTTGGCGCCTACCCTGGGTGACGACACAAAACCATTATCAACCCCAACGGGGTTGCATCGTCCCCTTTCAATGAGGCGCGTTACGCTGCAACCCATTCAGGGTTGGGGGGCATTTGTGCCGTGCAACCCAGCGTAGCGACCGGCGTCGCAACGCTGGGCTGAATGATGGAATCCCGTTGGGATTCAAGGAGGGAATTCCCGAGGCATTTAGGCAAGTGCATGCTTGGGCTATTGATCATAGAATCGCCAAGTCGATTTGGTGTCGCGCGCCAGTGGCACGTTGAGCATGCCGGCGCGAATGAGTTCGACGGGGATGGAATTGTAGGTGAGCACCGTATCGTTGAATTCCATCTCCGACATTTTGCCGGCGCTCACGATTTCTTTTCGCAGCGCGTTCAGTTGCAAGCCGCCTATCATGTAGCCGCATTGATACAATGGTGAGTAATTGCCGGCGATGAACCTTCGTACTTCGCTCGTGGCGCCAAGCTTTTCGTGACCAACGCGATCCACGAGGAACTCGACCATCTCCTTGGGCTGCATTTCACCCAGATGAAATTTCAAACTCACGATAATGCGCGCACAACGGTGCATGCGCCAAAAGAGCATTCCGATTCTGTCTTCTGGCGTCTGGCCGTAATTCAAATCCCACAGGCGAATCTCCCAGTAGAGCGCCCAGCCTTCGGTGAGGAACGGCGTGTTGAATAGGCTGCGATAGGTCCGGTGCCGGTTGGCGGTGAAAATTTGCAAATGATGCCCCGGGATCAACTCGTGCGCCGTGGTGATGCGCGTGAAATGGCGGTTGTTCCCGCGCATGGCCATCAACTTGTCGTCGTGCTTCATCTCGTCCTTGGCGTATGCGACCATCACCGCTTGATCACCGTAAGCGACATAGGGAATGGTCTTCTGCGTCTCCGGCGAAATCATCGTGAGCCGCCAAACCTCTTTACACAAAGGCGTTACCGTTACGAGCTTGTTGGTCTTCACGAAGTCGATTGCTTCGCGCGCGAACTTCGCCACGAATTCATCCTGCTGGCCGGGGGGAACGAAGTCGGACTTCACTTTCGCGAGCGCCTTTTTCCAATCATCGAAGCCCATTTCCTGCGCCGCTTTTTTCATCTCCGCCTCGCACCACGCGAACTCCTTCTCGCCAATGGCAATCAGTTCCTCGGGCGTGTAGGGAATCATTTCCACCGCCAGATTTTGCAGCAAAACATCTCGGCCAATGGGATCTCCCAGCAACGGATCTTCATCCTTGCCCTTCAATCCGGCCACTTCCTCGCGCAAATACTTCGCGTAGTTTTCCAGAGCCGTGTTCGCCTCGTCGTAAGGCTTCTTCAGCCACCACGAGAAATCCGGCTGGTAGCCGTCGTAAAACGAAAACCAGGTTTTCAGTGTGCCGCGCAGATCGTTGATGGCGCTGGCAGTGCGTCGCGCGAGCGAAGGCGAAACTTTCAACGGCGGCTCCTCGGGTTTGTCCCTGGTTTCCTTTGGCGAAGTCGCGGCGGCGGTTTCGTTCGTGTCGTCGGACTTTTTCCCGTCCTTCGCTTTCTTTCCCTTCTCGACGCGCTCTTTCAATTTCTTCACGCGCTCGGCGAGTTCGGAAACTTTCGTGGCGGCGGCCTGCGCCTCGAGCGGCTCCAGACGCCAGCGCGCGAATTCCAGTTCGGCGATGACGTCACGAAACGAAAGCAGTTCGTCCATCTCCTTCAACCGCTCGCGTTGCAGATTCTGCCGATCCAACTCCGACACGAGTTCGTTGCGCAGCAGGATGTAGTCGATGCGTTCTTGTTGCGGCAGCGCGTCGAAATCAATGCCCGGGAGATTTCCCTGCCACTCGCGATAGAGTTTCTCGAAGCGCTCGAAACGAATCTCCGACCACGGAAGCTCGTAAGCCCGCGCGACGGTGAAACGTTCCGAGCTGTACTGGCGAATCGTGTTGTCCATCCCGGCTAATTCGGCGGCTCGGGAGAAAATCACGGAGCAAACCGCCGTGGCGAGTACGAACAAATGGAGTTTCATTGCGCGAAAGCGTCGCGAACGAGAAGCAGCGAGTCAATCATCCGGCAGCGCGTCCGAACAATGTAAGTAAGTCACGCGTCCCGTTTGACCGGATGGCAATGGGCGCACGCAAGGGTTTGGTTGATCCCCACAAAACACTTTTAATGCGGTAAGCGTTTAACCACGGGCAAGCGAGACGCCCGGCCTACTTTTCGTAATCGAACACCACGACTTTCTCGATGTGCGGCAGTGCGGCGGCTTTGAACTCCTCGTGCTCGGGATGGGTGAGATAGTTATCGCGCGCTGCGGCGTCCTGGAACGTCATTACGAAGCCATGCGTCAGCCCGCCCGCCAGCCCTTCCGGACTGTTGTTCGTGCCGATGCTGAAATCCGTGATGCCCGGAATGTCTTTCGCCAAACGCGCCAGATGATCGGAGACGCTTCGAATCAAATCCGCGCTGGTCCCCACTTTGAATTGGAACAGCGCGATGTGTTGAACGGACATCGAAGTGCGGAATGCGGAGTGCGAAGCGTGGAATTACTTCGTCGCGAGTGCGTCCTCAATGGCTTTCACCACTTCGGGTGACTCCGGCTTCACGCCCGGCTCGATGCGCTTCACGAGCTTGCCGTCGCGGCCCACGAGGAATTTGCCGAAGTTCCATTTCACATCGCCGGGGAAAGCTGAAGCCTCGCCGGAAAGTTCCTTGTAGAGCGCGTGCTGGTTCGCGCCTTTGACGTCGAGCTTGTCGAACATCGGGAACGTCACCGCGTAAGTCTTGGAGCAGAACTCTTTGATCTCCTCGTTGCTGCC
>DATHKK010000417.1:0-2613 GCA_035489355.1 Candidatus Limnocylindria bacterium | reverse complement strand
CGGCAGCTTTCGTCCCCTGAACGCCAAACCGGCGCTGACCTTGAACTTTGACAAGTTCGCCGACAAACAGCGCTTCCATGGTTTGCAAAAAATTTCTCTCAACAACTCCGTCCAGGATCCGAGCTACGTGAGCGAAAAGATTTGTCGCGATATTTATGGTGCCGCGGGCGTGCTCGTGCCGCGCGCCGATTACGCGACGGTGGAACTCAACGGACGGCAACTCGGCTTGTTCGTCCTCACCGAAGGGTGGAACAAACAATTTCTTCGCCGCCACTTCGCGAATGTGAAAGGGAACTTTTACGACCTGGCCAACAGCCGGGACATCGAGCGCCCGATTGAAGCGACGTCTGGAGAGAACCCGACGAACCACGCGCCGCTGATCGCCTTGCTTGAGGCCGCCAACGAACCGGATCACCGCCAGCGCCTCGCGCGCTTGAAACAGACCCTCGATCTCGATCGTTTCCTCACCCAGCACGCGCTTGACGTGCTCATGTGGAACTGGGACGGCTACGGATTGAACCGCAACAATTACCGCGTCTTCCATGATCGCGGCTCGGATCGCGTCGTGTTCTTCCCGCACGGCCTCGATCAAATGTTCTGGAAACCGAACGGGCCGATCGTCACCGGCCGTTCCGGTGTGGTGGTCCGATCGCTTCTCGAAACGGCGGAGGGGCGGCGCTTGTATTTGAATCGCTTCAAAGAACTCCGCACGAATGTCTTCGACGTACGCGCCCTCACGAATCGTATTGCCGAACTCACGCGGCGATTGCAGCCAACCCTGGCGAAAGAAGGTAATCGCGCCGTCGCGCAACAACGGGACGCGGCGGAGGAGTTGACCGAATTGATCCTCGCGCGCGGACAGGATGTGGATGTACAACTCGCCAGCGTTAAAAGCTTTTCGCCATTGGAACTAAACGCCACGAGGCTTTTGACCAACTGGATCACGCGCCGCGACTCCGGCCAGGTCACGTTCAGCCGCACCACTAATTCGCCGCCGGCACTTCGGCTTCAGGCGAACAACATTCCGAGCCTTGGCTCGTGGACGACGACGGTCTGGCTGGAGGAAGGGCGCTATCGCGTGGAAGGCCGCGTGAAAACATTGGGCGTGCAAAGCTCGATTCCGGTCGAGGGTGGTGCGGGGTTTCGCGTGTGGAGCGGTCGCAAAGATACGCGCGGCGCGAGTTGGAGCTGGTTTCCGTACGCCAATGGCCGCGACCCGCGAGCAGGTGGATTGATCCCCGTGACGACGGATTCGCCGCCGCAGCGTCTCAACGGCGACGCGGAGTGGACGACGGTGACGCATGAGTTCGAGTTGAGGCAGCCGCTGGCCGATGTGCAGATCCAGTGCGCGTTGCAAGCATCGGCCGGCGCGGCGTGGTTCGATCCGGCCTCGGTGAAGATTCGGCGAGTGTCACTCAACGTCAGCAAGAGCAGAAGCCGAGGCGACTAGAAAAAAAGAGCGGTGCCATGGAAACTTTAACCATGCACCGCTCCACTGCTTGCTAACCAACTAACCAACCACTGGAAGTTCGACCGGAATGCCGAGCTTTTGCTCAAAGAAAAATGGGCTTCGTTCAAGCTTCGTGTTTGCAGGGGATAACGTGGGGCGGCGATAGCAATACGTCTCAGGTATTCACCGACCGGCCTTGGCGATTGTCTTTCTTCATCCGGCCGATAGCTTCTCGCGCCATGTCATTGAACCCGATATCCTAGGCTGACCATGCCTGACGCAACTCCGGCCGCTTCCCTGTCGCGCAAGATTACCCGGCTGGTCCTTATCGCCCTGATCCTCCTCACGATGTTTTTTATATTTCGATGGGTCAAAGACAGCGGCCTGTTCGCTCGTGCGTTGGACTGGATCAAGAACCTTGGTCCGTGGGCACCGTTGGTCTTTCTCGTTCTCTACGTGGCGGCCGTGGTGTGCTTCCTTCCCGCAGCCATTCTCACGGCGGGCGGCGGGTTCATCTTCGGAATGATGTGGGGTTCCATTTACGTCCTTGTGGGAGCGACGATTGCGGCGAACGTGACTTTTCTTTTGGGCCGGCACATCGCGCGCGACTGGATCGCCCGCAAGCTGCAAGCACAGCCGCGCTTCATAGCTCTGGATGAAGCGGTTGCCCGCGAAGGCTGGAAGATCGTAGCGCTTGTCCGATTGGCGCCGATCTTCCCTTTTTCAATCACGAGCTACGCGTTCGGTCTTACGCGCATTCCGTTTTGGAAATATTTCCTCGCCAACTTCGCCATGATTCCCGGGGTGTTGATGTACGTTTATTTCGGCAGCGTCGGGAGAGATCTCACGGCTTCCAGTCCGCTGTGGCTGAAATGCACCGTCGGTGTGCTTGCCGCCGTGCTGCTTTTTTATCTGGCCCGTTTCGCCCGGCGCGTGCTGGCGCAAAAAATTTCGTAGTTGAACGCTCATCGGCCTCAACTCGCCGACGGTCCCAAGTATTGGCCGATCTCGTTGCGCGATCCGCGAAGAATGATAGCGTGCCCGGAGGAGGTCCAATGCCGACAGTGACAATCACGCGCCCGCGCCCGGTCATCGATGAATACTTCGCCGATCCCTTCGTATGGGAATTCAACGGGGAATATTTTGCGGTCGGCACCGGCGAG
>DATHKK010000416.1:0-4529 GCA_035489355.1 Candidatus Limnocylindria bacterium | reverse complement strand
AGATCGAGCCGGGCCAGAAGCCGAACGACAAAGTGCTCATTCTCGAAGACAGCAATGCCGATGGCGTCGCCGACAAAACCACGGTGTTCGCGGACGGCCTGATGATTCCCACCGGCCTCGAAGTCGCGGAGAACGGCTGCTACGTCGGCCACGGCACCGAACTGTTGTTGCTCAAAGACAACGACGGCGACGGCAAGGCGGACGAGAGGCGCGTGGTGCTGCGCGGCTTCGGCACGGGCGACAATCACCAGAACATCAACTCGTTCATGTGGGGCGACGGCGGCCAGTTGTTCATGTGCCAGGGGCTGCACATCCATTCGCACGTCGAGACGCCGTGGGGAATTTCTTCGCTGGAACAAGCTGGCGTGTGGCGCTTGCGTCCCCGCTTGCTGAGGCTCGACGGTTTTTTTGGCTCCGCGAACGAGCCGCAAAATCCGTGGGGCTGGGTCTTCACGGATTGGGGCGAACCGATCGTCATCGCCGGGAACAACAGTTCGCACATCTATCCCGTGCCGGGAATGGTCGTGAATCATCGCGACGAACCGCCGCCGCTCATTTGGAAGAACGGCAACGGACGCAAGTGCAGCAATGGCGACATCGTCGGCACGACGCATTTCCCGGACGAGTGGCAAGGCGCGCTCATTGTCGGCGGTTATCTTAACAACGCGGTGTGGGGCTTGAGGATTAAGGACGATGGCGCGGGCTTTGCGCTCGAAGATTTGCCGCCGCTCATTCGCTCGAAGAGCACCAGCTTCCGCCCGGTCGATGCGCGATTCGGTCCCGACGGCGCGCTCTACATCGCGGATTGGTACAACCCGATCATCGGCCATTACCAGGCGAGCTTTCGTCATCCTGACCGCGATAAAACGCACGGCCGCATCTGGCGCGTGACGGCGAAAGGCCGCGCGCTTACGAAACCGCCGCAGCTTGCGGACGCGACGCTGGTGCAATTGCTCGACGCGTTGAAGTCGCCTGACCGTTGGACGCGCCACTTCGCCAAGCGCGTGCTGGCCGAGAAGCCGACTGAGCAAGTCGTCGCCGCGCTGAAGAATTGGATGGTGGCTCCGGTCGCGCTGCGACCGGATCGCCTCGCAGCGCGAGGCGATCCACCTTCCGAACACGCACTCAAAGAAGCGCTCGGCGTTTACCAGAGCCACGAAGTGGTTGCGCCCGAACTGCTCGGGCCGTTGTGCGCCGCGAAGGACGCCAATGCCCGTGCATACGCCGCGAGCGTCGTCGGGGCCTGGGCCGGCAAAGTGCCGAACGCGCTTGACCTCTTACGCCCGCTGGTCGTGGACGACAACGCGCGCGTGCGGCTGCAAGCCATCGTGGCCTGCACTTACGTGACCAATTCGCACGCGATGGAAGTTGTGGCGAGCGCCGCCGATTTCCCGACGGACAAGTTTCTCGATCTCGCGCTCAAGCAAGCGGTGTTCGCCCTGAAACCGTACTGGCTGCCTGCACTGCGCACCGGACAATTGAACTTCGAGGGTAAACCTGCCCGCATTTCCATGCTCGTCCGCGCTGACGGCACGAGCGACGTGCTGCAATCGCTGCGGGCGTTGCTTCAGTCGCCGCAAACCGACGTTTCTGCTCGCGAAACCTATTGGCGAATTATGGCCGATGTGGGCGACGCGAATGATCTCGCGGCGCTGCTGCGAATGGAGGACGCATCGTTGCAAGCGCGTGTTTTGCCCGTCTTGGTAGCGGCCGCGAAGGTGCGCACCACGCGCCCCGCGGGTGATTTGGCTGCGCTTCTGAAACTGTTGCTGGGCAGCAGCGACGAGAGCATTCGTGCGCAGGCGTTTCGTCTCGTTGGTGAGTGGAAGATTGAACCGCTTGGTTCAGCGGTTGAAACGTCGGTGGCCAACACGCGTGAAAGTGAGGAGGTGCGCGCTGCAGCCGTGGAAGCGTTGGGACGCCTGCCGAACGCGCGGAGCGGGAGTCTCCTTTCACAGCTTGCGACGAATGACACCGCGCCGCGGGTTCAGGCTGCGGCCATCGCGGCCTGGAGCCTGACGGACGCAACGGAGGCCGGAAAAGCGGCGGCGCGGGCCTTTGCGCGTTTCGAGGATGAAGCTGCAGTCACTCAGATCTTCACGGCTTTCCTGCAAAGACAACACGGAGGAGAAGCGCTCGCTGCTGCGCTGGAATCCAGCGCGCCATCGGCCCGCGCTGCGGATGTTGGCCTGCGAATTCTCAGCGCGAGTGGGCGGCGCGAAGAACAACTTGCGCGAGTGTTGGCGCGGGCGGCGGGGTTGTCTTCGCACAACTCCGGCATGACCGCGCCGGAAATTGCCACGCTTGTTCAGGAAGTGAAGACTCGCGGCGAGGCCAGGCGAGGCGCCGAGATTTTTCAACGCCCGCAACTTGGCTGCGTTGCCTGTCATGCCGTGAACGGGCAGGGCGGCAGCATCGGGCCGAACCTCAGCGCGCTGGGGACGGCGCAACCGATTGATTTCATTATCGGTGCGATTCTCGATCCGCAGAAAGAGATCAAGGAAGGCTACACATCGATCTCGGTGACGACGAAGGACGGTGAGGAATACCAGGGCTATCAGGTGCGTGAGAACAAAGATGAAGTGGTCTTGCGCGATGTGTTGCAGAACAAAGAAGTGCGCCTGCGCCGCGCGACGATTCAGGAGAAACGCCAGAACGGTTCGGTGATGCCTGCCGGACTGGTGGACACGCTCACGCGCGAAGAGTTCCGGGATTTGATCCGGTATCTTTCAGAATTGGGCCGAACGCGGTAACCTGCGACTCATCTCCTCTCCTCCGGCTTGCGGGTCAGTGGGAAGTAAATCACGCAAAACCACGAGAGAATGCCGGCAAAAATCGCCCATAGAATCGACCGATTGCGCTGCCAGGAGCAAACGACCGCAATTGCGGAACCAATGCCTGTGCCAAGAGGAATAACGTAACCGGCCTGATTCGTGACGTGCGCCAGTAGTGTCATGAAGTTTGATGTCGCCTGACTTCTTACTTATGCGGCACTTCCGCATAGTGCTTGCGGAGCAAATCTTCGCCGAAGTCATTATTGAAGTCGCGCCAGACGGCGTGGACGTGGTTGGCGTCGTTCTGGGTGTTGTCGTACTCGATCAGGAATGTGGGACCCTGCACGCGGTAGTAGTGCGGTTCGCCTTTTTCAATGCCGCCGGCCCACGCGAAATAAACTTTGTCCCAGCCGGCTTTGTCGATCTTCGCCAGGTCGGCTTCGGCGAGTTCGCCGCGAAGACGGTTCACGTAGGCTTTGACTACGTCTTTCAATTGCGCCGTTTGTTCCTTCGTCAACTTCGCGGCGGCGATTCCGACGGTTTCCAACGGCATGACTTTCTGACGATTCGAGGTGATGACTTCCTTCGGCGCGGTCTTGTCGAAGATCGCGGTCTGGCGCTGCTCGTCCGACAATGCTTTCACCAGCGCGCGGCCGAGATCTTCATCCTCGGCGAGAACACGAAGCCCTTGGCGCGGCCCCTTGCGAACTTCAGCCGGGTTGGTGCCCATGAACGAAGGCGTGCCGGAAAAAAGTTCGCCCTTCACGACGGTGAAGTTGGCGGAGAAATGATGGCCCTCGACGCGCCAGCCCCACGTGCCGGACGATTCCGGCTTGCCGAAGATGGTGAAGTAATAAAGCTCGCCGTCGCGCACCATCGCGCCGCGTGGCCCTTCGAGTTCCTTGAGAACGCCTTCGAGGCTCATGATGTTCGTGGCCTTTTGATAGCCGTGCGCGCTCAACCCGGAACTGAGCAGCGCGTGGGCGAGGGCGCGCTGCTCGGGATTCATTTTTTGCAGGGTGAGGCCCTTGCGCACTTTGGGAACGAAATGCCAGTTGCTCCGCTCTTCATCTTTGAATTCGAACGTCGCGGTCGCGCGTTGCTCGGGCGTGAGAGCGGCGAGGAACTTGTTCGCCGATGCCGCCATTTCGTCACCGGCGACGTGCGCACGGCAAACAGTGGCGAAGATAAACGCGAAGAGCGGAATGAGCAGCGTTGGTTTCATGCCGCCAACTCAACGGCAACGCGGCCCAAAGGCAACTGAAAATGTGTGGCGCTTCTGCCCTGAGGCCTGACTTCTCTGCTTGGGTGCGCCCGAATAACCGCGGACTTCTCGAAGCGCTGGGGATGGTCCTGCGGACACAGCCGCGCTTCCTCGGCTACAACGCCGGTGCGCGTGCCGAGATGCGGCCCCTACTTAACTGTGACGCGCGCGAAGGCGAATCGAATCGGTTTGCCGTCAGGCGAGGGGCGGGCCTCCGCGTGGGACCACTGCACCTCCGTCGGTTCGAGACCTGTCTCCAGGGCAATCAGGCGCTGCAAGGCCGCAGGCGGTTGAGGTTTTCGGGTGGCATCGAAGACGATCAGGCAGGTCTGGCCCCGGTTTCTCCATCGCTCGGGCGTGAATTGCGGCGTGAGCACAGTCTTGTTCGGGAAGTTGAGCCGCAGGTTGCCGCCGATCGGTAAAGTCTCCGCGACGATGAAATCCGCCCGTTCCGCTTCAGCACGAAGTTGGGGCAGGAGTGGTGAAAAAGT
>DATHKK010000415.1:0-4265 GCA_035489355.1 Candidatus Limnocylindria bacterium | reverse complement strand
TTCGAGGCAAGCTTCGCACACGAGCTTTTCCATAAACGGATCACCGACCTGCACCGCGCCGCGTTGCTGTTGCGCGGACTCATCCGTCAAATCCTGCGATGCAAAGGCCGCACCCGCGAGACCATCGCGACCCGTGGCGGGGCCGACGTAGAAGACAGGATTGCCGATGCCTTTCGCCGCACCGCGCGCGATTTGCTCGTGGCGCAACACGCCGAGACAAAACGCATTCACGAGCGGATTGCCTTCGTAGCTTTTATCGAAATAGACCTCGCCGCCGATGGTCGGAATGCCGAAGCAGTTTCCGTAATGTGCGATACCGCTGACGACACCGCTGAACAGGCGGCGGTTGTTTGCCGTTTCGGGTTTCGGGTTTTGAGTTCCGGGTTCGTCGATGATGGGACCAAACCGCAACGAATTGATCGCGCACACCGGACGCGCGCCCATGGTGAAGATGTCGCGGACAATGCCACCGACGCCAGTGGCCGCGCCCTGAAACGGTTCGACAGCGCTCGGATGATTGTGGGACTCGATCTTGAACGCGATGGCGATGCCGTCGCCAATGTCGATGATGCCTGCATTCTCCTCGCCTGCGCCCACGAGAATTTTCGGCGACTTGGTCGGAAATGTTTTCAGCAGCGGCCGCGTGTTTTTGTACGAACAATGCTCGCTCCACATCACTGAAAAAATTCCCAGTTCGGTGTAGCTCGGATCGCGCCCGAGAATTTCTTTGATCTTCGCAAACTCCTCCGGGGTGAGGTTGTGCTTCTGGACAAGTTCAGGAGTAATTGCTGGCTCGCTCATCGAATTCAGTTCCACAGTTTCAAAGGAAACGCGGGTAACATGGGTTGCGCATTTGTAGCACACAAGAAAAACGAACCGGCCATCCGCCACTAAAACTTTCCGCGCTCGACCAAGCCACGCGCCCGCGTCTAGTTTCGCGAAATGGCTGCCACGTTGAAAATCGGTTTCCTGGGCTCGGGCAAAATGGCTTCGGCGCTCGCCAAGGGATTCGTTGCCTCGAAGATCGTTTCACCCAAACAGATCATCGCCAGCGATGTGATGGAACCCGCGCGCGCCGCTTTCGCGAAAGATGTCGGCGCCAGCGTTACGGATTCCAATGCGGACGTCCTGCGCTTTGCCAACGTGCTCGTGCTGGCGGTGAAACCGGACCAAGTGAGCGGCGTGCTCAATGAAATCAAACCACTCTGCACGGAGAAGCACCTGCTCATCTCCATCGCCGCGGGCATCACGTTGACCAAGCTCGAGGCCGCTCTGCCGATGAGCGCGCGCGTGATTCGCGTGATGCCAAACACGCCGGCCCTCGTCGGCGCGGGAGCGGCGGGCTACGCGCTTGGATCGCACGCAACATCAGAAGACGGCGAGATCACGCAACAACTTCTAAGCGCCGTCGGCGTGGCCTTTGCCGTGAAAGAATCTTTGCTCGATGCCGTCACGGGCTTGAGCGGCAGTGGTCCCGCGTACGTTTTTCAAATCATCGAAGCGCTGAGCGATGGCGGTGTGGCCGCTGGACTGCCGCGCGACGTGGCGACGCATCTCGCCGCGCAAACGCTGCTTGGCTCGGCGAAGATGGTTTTGGAAACTGGGCTGCACCCCGGCGCGCTCAAGGACATGGTCACCAGCCCTGGCGGCACAACGATCGAGGGACTGCACGAATTGGAGAAAGGCGCGCTCACGGCCACGCTCATCAATGCCGTGCGCGCAGCGGCCGAGAAATCTAAGAAGCTCGGCGCAGCGTGAGCCACACGGTCTGTTCCATCGAATTTCGTCTGCTCACGCGCTGATGAATTGGTTCAGTTCGTAATACAGCGCCGGCGCATCTCCGATCGGATGGCAGCCATCCGGTGTCACCAGACCGAAACCTTCGCCATAGGCAGGCCCGTTCGCGACGCACGCGTCCGTTTGATTTTCAAAAATTTGCCGTGAGGCCTTTTCGATGACCTCGTCGCGCAAGCCATCCACCTCGTATTTCCAGCCGACAATCGTGGCGCGCGGGAACCAGCCGCGCAGTTCGGAAATGATCTTCGCCGTCGGCATCAATTCGACGAGCAGCGGTTCGCCGAGCGTGGAAAGTTTTCCCGACTGCACCGGGTGAAGCGCGCCTTTCGGATCGCGGCTGAAGGTCTTGCCAAAAGTGAAATCACTTACTGCGGCGGCATGGCACACGGCGTCCCAACTTTCATCCGCCAGCGCGCGCAACCGCAGGCGCAAATTGTCTGTGGTGGTAAACGTTTCGACGCGTGCGGCGTTGCGTTCGCCGCGCCACGTCGCTTGTTGGCCAATGAGCAAGGTCGCTTCATGCCCGCACTCGGTGAGATAATTCGTCAGCTCGGACCCGAGGCGGCCCGTGGAATGGTTCGTGAGCCGCCGCACTTGATCGAGCGGCTCAAAGGTCGGTCCAGCAGTGATGATGCAGCGCATCGCGGCGAGACTAAACAGCTCGCACCGGAAGGGAAACGCGTTTGTTTACGGATGCATCCTTTAGCGCCGCCCTTGTCCATGGAAGATTCTTGCCGAGAATTTTGCTCGCCTCTCCCGTGCGCAAAACTATCCTGCACTCCACACCACTATGGACATCATTTTCAAATGCACGCAGTGCGATCAGGAACTTTCCGTGGAAGAATCTGGCGCGGGCGCGGAGATCGAATGCCCTTCGTGCGGCACGCGCCTGACGGTGCCCGCGCCGTTACCACCGCCGCCGGTGGGAGCGCTCAATCCCATGGCCAGTTCCGCCGCCGCGCGCGGCGAGCAGCCGCATTTCAAAGTGCCCACTTACGACAAGGCACCGCCGCCCGCCGCGATCGAAAAACCGCTGGCCCCGCTCGAAGTCGCCGCGCGCCACACCGACAAAGAGATCAAGGTGCGCACCATGCGCCACTCCGATCACGTCGAGGTCGGCAAGGATCTGTTCGACGAACACGTTTCCCAGGCTCTGCAAAAAATTGGCGAAACCAACATCATCAGCATCACGCCCATCGCCTACACGCACATGGATCTGGCAACCCGCGCATGGGTGACGGATTACGGCGTGATGGTGGTTTATCGAGGCTGACGCCTCAATCCACACGCGTCGGACCGTGAAAATGATTTGCCGCGTAAGCCTTCCAGTAAATCAACAGCAGCACCCCGACGAGCAGCATGGTCCAGAGCACGAGTTCATTCGGCGGCAGGCTGAAAACGATCGTGATGAACGCGGTCCATGCAATAGCGATGACGTTGATGGGTGTGCCCCAGCGGCCCAGGTTCCACGGTGCGGTTTGCGGTGTCGTAAATTCGCCCTGGCGACGGCGTTTGTTGCGCCAGTTGAGATAAATGGGAATGACGTAGGCGAGGTAGAGTGTGATGGTGCTGATGGAGGTCACGACGTAAAACGCCGCGGCGTAAAGGCAGATGACAATCGCCAGCGCACTGGTGATGAAAATCGACCACACGGGCGTGCGGTACCGTCCGTTCACTTGCTTGATGAGGCGTGAGCCGGGCATGCCGTCATCGCGCGCGAACGCATACCACATGCGCGCCATCGACGTGATGGAGGAACAACCGCACAGCCACATCGCACCGATGATCACGGCGATGACGTTCGCGGCGAATTTTCCGAGATTACCGTAAACGATTTGCAGGACGGGATAGGCATCATTTGCGGTCGCGGCCACGTCGCCCTTCGGAATGCACCAGGTGAGAATCATCAGCAGCACGTAACCGACGACGGCAGAGACAGCGACGGAGAGGAACACGCCCCACGCGGAGTTCTTGCGCGCCATGACGGTTTCTTCCGCGACGTGGGCCGAGGCGTCATAGCCGGTGTAGGTCCATTGCGCCTGCAAGAGACCGAGCATGAACACGAGTGCGAAGGGAGCCGCGCGATAAAAATCCGTGAGGCCTGGAAACATGGTGAACAGCGGCGACGAGAGTTTGAAGTCGCCGAACACAAGCGCTGGGACCACGCGGCCGTTGATTTCGGCGGAAGATGCTTCCAGTGGATTGATCACGGGGACGCTCGAAAACAGGAACTGGAGCGGATTGTGGTGTTGTCCCCACGCCGTGAGCAGCGCGGCGATCAAGAGCACGCCGCCAATGTGCCACCAGACGCTGATAGCGTTCAGCCGTGCGATGACGCGAATGCCGAAGATGTTCAGGAGCACCTGCGGAATCATCAGCAGCACCATGATCGTCAATTGGAAATACCAATTGGTGAGCGAGCCGAAGATCGGCACATGGAAGTCCGCCGGCAAATCAAAGATGCGCGT
>DATHKK010000414.1:0-2972 GCA_035489355.1 Candidatus Limnocylindria bacterium | reverse complement strand
ACGCACCCCTTCGCGCAAGGCCTGAAAGTTTTCCGCGCCGTAGTTTTTGGCGAAGGCATCGTCGAGCGCGGGCACAACTTTCTCTTTCACTTCCACGACTTCGACCTCATAAGTGCCCTTCTTGCCCGCGAGTTCCGGCGTCACAAAGTCGGCCGGGAAATCAACATTCACGTTGCGCTTGTCGCCCGCCTTGGCACCGACGAGTTGCAGCGCGAAACCGGGGATGAAACTGTCTGGCTTCACTTCGACCCAGAAACCCTTTTGCTCCGTCAACCCTTTGGCGGCCGGCGCGATCTCCGACAATGGCTTGCCTTCGGAACTGCCCGTGTAATCAACGACGACATAGTCGCCTTCCTTCACTTCGCGCTCGACGTTGTTGAAATTTGAGACGCGATCGGCGAGGAGTTGCAGCGCTTTGTCAATGTCTTCTTCGCTCACGCCGCGCTTCTCGCGCTTGGCGTCGAGGCCGCGGTAATTCGGAGGCGTGAACTCCGGCGACGTTTCGATCGTAGCGGCGAACTGCATCGCCTGCTCTTTGCCAAATTGAATCTCCTCGATGTCCGGATAGCCGACCACTTCGATTTTGTGTTCCTTGAGCGCGTTGCGATAATTGTCGCCCATGAGCTTGCGCTTGGCTTCGTCCGCGATCTCCTTTTCGTAACGCTTGAGCACCATGTCCTTCGGCGCTTTGCCGGGACGAAAGCCGGGCAGCGACACTTCCTTTTGGTACGTCTTCGTGGCTTCATCGAAAGCGGACTTCACTGCGGCGGCATCGATGTCGAAACGCAGCAGCTTTTTGCACGGGCCAAGATTTTCAACGGTCACATTCACAGGGAACCTTTCAGCTAATTCAGAGAAAAACTCGCCGACACCGAGTCGCGGAAACTGCGCCGACACCGGGCGAGCGGGGGACAGTAGGTAACGACTTCCGCAGGGTCAAGCGCGCGAACGGGTCGGAGGAAGAGATAGATGCAACGTGGCAGACGCCAGGCCCGTTCCCTACTCGGGGCCGTCGCATTCTACCGCACGAACGGAGTTTCCACGATGGCGGCCAGCGCCTCGCCGTTCTCGCCGCGAACTTTCAACTCCGTCCCTAAACTGTTGTGCTCCCGCCGCACATAGCCGAGTCCGATGTTCGCGTCCAATGTCGGCGAATGAATCGCGCTGCCCACGTAGCCAACTTCTTTATCGCCGAAGAACAGCTTGTCGCCGGGGCGCGGCAACAGTTGCGAGCCGTCCGCAAAGCGCAACCCGCGCAACGCCTTCGGCACCTGCCCGTAGGTGCGGATGCGCGCGATAGTTTCCTGCCCGATATAGCAGCCCTTCGTGTAGCTGATCGCGCGCGCTTCGATGCCGGCTTCCGGCGCGAGATTCGTCTCCGTCATCTCCACGCCAAAACGCGGGATGCCCGCTTCGATGCGCGCCGTTTCCAATGCCCTCCATCCACACGCTCGGCCGCCGAGTTGTTTCGCAGTCGCGGTTAACTTGTCCGCCAATGCCGCGAGCGAAGCCGTGGGCGCGAACAACTCGAAACCATTGCTGCCCGTGCGCGGTCGATTCACGCAGTAAATCTCGCCCAGCGTTTCGTCTTTAATGCTGCGCGACTGAAACTCCTTTTCTGGCAGCGTGAAGTTCAACTCCACACGATTCACGACCGTCCACGCCTGCGGCCCTTGCACGCTGATTAACCCGTAGTGCGGCGCGGCATCGATCACCTGCACGTCGTCGGCGATGATAAATTTTTCGAAGCGTTCCGTGATGGCGGCGGTCAATCCCGGCTCGAAGTCCAACAGGATTTCATCGGGCAGGATGTAAATGTTCAGATCGCTCTGCATCCTTCCTTTGTTCGTGACCAACGCGGCGTAGCAACCTTCGCCTGCCGGCAAATCCTTCACGTTGTTCGTGACCTGGCCGTTGAGCAGACGCACGCGATCCGTGCCGGTGAGCACCAGGCGGCTGCGGAAACTCAGGTCGAGCACGCCCGCCGTCTGCCGCAGCGCGGTGTGTTCGGCCAGCCAATCACCGTAGTCATCCACGGCTTCCATTTCGCTCACTTCCGTGAAGCGCCCATTGAGTTCCGCGTGAAATTCGTGCAACGCGAGTGGCGTCATGCCGCGAAGCTAAGGCGCGAATTCGAAATCCAAAATCTTAAATCGTCGAATCACGCAGGTTGGGACGGCCCTGCGCCGTCCGCGCCGCATACCAGCGGCGCAACGCAACACATGCCAGGTATGCCTGAGGGGCCGCCGCGGCGCCGTCCCTATCCACGCCGCCAAACATTTTGCCTTCGCTCGCGCGCCTCTCTATAACCACCGCACTTTATGAGTTCGCCGAGTCCACGCCCGAAGCAGTTCAACAAACTTCTCGTCGCCAATCGCAGCGAGATCGCCATCCGCGTTTTTCGTGCGGCGACGGAACTCGGACTGCGCACCGTCGCGATTTACGCGCAGGAAGATCGGTTGAGTGTACATCGCTTCAAGGCGGACGAGGCGTATCTTATCGGCCAAGGCCAGGGACCGGTCGGCGCGTATCTCGACATTCCGGGCATCGTCACGCTGGCAAAAGAGAAGGGCGTTGATCTCATTCATCCTGGCTACGGATTTCTTAGCGAGAACGCCGCGTTCGCGCGCGCGTGTGCCGAGGCGGGCATCACGTTCGTCGGGCCGAAGCCGGCGTTGCTCGAAATGATGGGCGACAAAACCGCGGCGCGCGCGCTGGCGGAAAAGTTGAACGTCCCGACGCTGGCGGGCACGGAGGAACCCATCAGCGATCGCAATGAAGCGTTGAAGGTGGCGAAGAGCATCGGCTTCCCGCTCATCATCAAGGCGGCTTTTGGTGGCGGTGGACGTGGCATGCGCGTGGTGCAGAAATCCGCTGATCTCGACAATCTTCTCGATGAAGCGCAGGCGGAAGCAGGACGCGCCTTTGGCAATCCCGCTGTGTTCTTCGAGAAATACATTCCGCGCGCGAAG
>DATHKK010000413.1:0-2822 GCA_035489355.1 Candidatus Limnocylindria bacterium | reverse complement strand
GTGCGTAGTTACGAGCCGATGTTTGTGGCGATGAAAGACGGCGAAGAAATCAGCGGCGTGCTGCGCAAGGATTCTGCTGATGAAGTGGTGCTCGCGACCGGGCCAAACGCCGAGCAACGCCTCGCCCGGAACGACATCAGTGACATGAGGCCGGGAACTGTGTCGGTCATGCCGTCCGGTCTCGCCGATCAACTGACGAAAGAAGAACTCGCGGACTTGTTGGCCTTCCTGAAAGCGACGCGGTGGTAACGTGCTGCCGGTTTGCAACCGGCAGCCCCCGCCAACTCAGAGCAATAATCATTTCGACGTGGATCGGCGTTCGTTGCCTTTTCTGCCGGTTGCAAACCGGCAGCACGTTACGGCTTCGGCTCGCGAATGTAGCCGCCGAATTTCCAGTCGTTGCCGACCTTTTTTAACGAAACCTTTTCGGCGCGATCCACGCCGTCGATGAAAATATTCATCTGAACTTCGTCCGGGGAAATCACCTGTTGGTTAAGCACTCTCATGCCGGTGATCTTCGCCGTGTCGTTCTGATGCTTGGCGGCGATCTCCTCCGGCGACTTTCCTTCCCAGGTCTTGGTCATGCGCAACTGTTCCTCAGGCGTGAGGCTTTCGAAGTACTGTTTGGGATTTCCCTGCTGCATCGACCAGATGGCGGAGACGAGCGCAGCTTCAGGTGAGGTATAGCCGGCGAACGTCCACGACTCGCGCGGGAACACGTCGGGCGTCGCCGCGGGCGCAGGCTCTGGCGGCGTATCCGCCGCGGCGGCGGTCCCGCGCAGCTTTTGGTTCTCTGTTTTCAACTGCTGGTTCTCAGCGCGCAATCGCTCGCCGTCCTTCGTGGAACTGCGGAGTTGTGTCACTTCACCACGCAAACGGGCTGCGTCCTGCGCGTCGGATTGAAGGTGTTTCAACTCAGCGGCGCGACCGGAATTGGCCTGCGCATCGGCCTCGGCGCGTGCTTTCAATTCAGCGACTTCCGCCCGCAACGCTTCATTCTCAGCCTGGAGTCTTTTGATCTCGCCACCGCAACCGGTGAGAAAGGTGAAAGCGAATAGAGCGAGAGCGCCGCTGATGTTTCGAATGGTTTTCATGAACAAGCCTTGGTTCGTTGGTCGCGTTCTAATCGCACGAATTGTGAAAGGCGAGCGTGGAGTGCGAGTGTGGCGGCAGGCATCCTGCCTGCCAGTGAACTGTGGCGTCCAGCCCGGTGGAAGCTCACCCTCACTGGCACGCAGGATGTCCGCTGCCACAAAGAAGCGTCCTTCCCAATTCTCCTTTGGTTCGCTATGACTCGCCGCGAACCAAAGACTCTTATGAAGAAACTTTTCGCTGCCATCATCGTCACCGTGCTCTCGCTGGCCGCTCCGTTCGCGAGAGATTGGGTGGAGTACGAAGGCAAGTCCGGCCCGGGCAAAGGCAAGCACATCGTCTTCCTCGCCGGCGACGAGGAGTATCGCTCCGAGGAAGCGCTGCCGATGCTCGCAAAAATTCTTTCCCAGCGTCACGGCTTCAAATGCACGGTGCTCTTTTCCGTTGATACGAACGGCGTCATCAATCCCAACGCGGGCGACAGCCTCTCGAATCCCCACGCGCTCGACACGGCGGACGCCATCGTGATGTTGCTGCGCTTCCGCCATTGGGACGATCACACCACGGGCCATTTCGAGGAGGCGCTAAATCGCGGCGTACCCATCATCGCTCTGCGCACGAGCACGCACGCGTTCAATGGATTTCCGAAAGACAGCCCGTGGGAAAAATGGAATTACAACAACCGGGGCGGTTTTGGAAAACAGGTCCTGGGCGAGACGTGGGTGACACATTGGGGCAATCACAAAAAGGAAGCGACGCGCGGCATCATCGAGCCGTCGGCGAAGAGCGATCCCATTCTGCGTGGAGTCGAAGACATCTTCGGCGATACGGATGTTTATGAAGCGGCGCCGCCGGCCGACGCGAAAATTCTCGTGCGCGGGCAGGTGTTGAAAGGCATGAAGCCCACCGATGAACCGGCGGATTACAAAAAGAAGACGACCGCGAAAGTTGAGCAAGGCGTGAATGATCCGATGATGCCCGTGGTCTGGACGCGCGAGCACAAGAACGATGCGGGCAAGGTGAACAAAATTTTTTGTACCACGATGGGTTCAGCGACGGACCTGCAGAGCGAAGGGATGCGCCGCCTGGTGGTGAACAGCGTGTTCTGGGGCCTCGGCCTCGAGGTGCCGGCGAAGGCAAACGTCGAGATCGTCGGTGAATTCAAACCCACGATGTACGGCTTCGGTGGTTTCAAGAAGGACACGAGACCGAGTGATTACGAGTTGAAATAAGGTGGTGGGATTTGGAACCCGGAGCTTCCCCAGACTGCCTGTGCTACATTCCTCGCAGGAGGTTTTATGCCATTGCTGGTCATTATTTTTGCGCTGCTGATTCCACGCGTGACGATTGCACTGCTCTATCTTTTCTCGAATTGGTTCCAGGGAATTTTCTCGCACGTACTCTGGCCCATTCTCGGGTTCATCTTTCTGCCCACTACGCTGCTGTGGTATTCCGCGGTGCAGAACTGGTTTCGGGGGGAGTGGGGAATCATTGGCGTGCTGGGCATGGTGATTGCGCTCATCATCGACTTGTTCCCCGCGCGCAAACGGCGGGCTATGCAAAGCGCGGCGTGAGTGGATTCGCGCGAATACTCTCGCGATTGGTTGTAGCCTGATGGACTCTTTTGGTGTCTTCCGGTCTGACAACTTATGGCACGAGGCACTGGAGCGAGTTGGTTGAAATGGATTTTTATTTTATTGCTGCTGGGCGGCGCGGGATACGGCGCCTGG
>DATHKK010000412.1:0-2779 GCA_035489355.1 Candidatus Limnocylindria bacterium | reverse complement strand
AACGGGTCCCGCCGTCAGTTCCATCACCCAGTACACCAAGGTGCGGTGACTCTCGCCTTCGAGTTCGACTTCGACCGGGGGCAGTTCGGTGGCGTAAGAGAGCCCGAGCCCGAAGGCTGCCGAGGTTGAAAAGTGAGGGCTCCACGGAAACCGGTTCCATCGAAGCACGATGGGAATTGCGTTGAATTCCCAATGCGATTGTTCGCCAAAATGATGGACCACCTGGCCTTCCGCCTCGAGCGTGAACGCGCCATTCATCCGCTGCGCGTATTGGCGCGATACCGCCGCCGCAACGAGGTACGAGTCGACGAAGCCGGTGTTGATCGGGTCGGCGATGATGTTTTCCCAGCCATGCTGGCTGGAAATGCGCGCCGCGTAGAGGGTTGTGGACCAATCGCCGTTGCCGGCGTGACCCAACGCCGGAGCCAAAAGCAGAAGCAATAGCGCAAGTCGGGACAATGTTGTCATGCCGCTCCTCTCGAATGGTCGAAGAGCCTACGCCGCGGCTGGCATCGGCATGGTTAAAAAATTCTGCAATGTGATCGAGTCCACTGGAACTGTGGTCAGTCGCACCAGTCAACTGGATTGCTCCTTGTTGCCGGGAGTCAACACAATGAAGGCGCGCATCTCCATGCGGCTTCACCGACTTTGGTCGTGCACGAGTGGGGCACCTTCACATCGTTCCAGGATTCCGCGGGCGCCACGATTTCGGGAATCAACGTTGACGATGAACCCGTGCCGAAATTTGTGCACCGTCTCCACGAGGTTCCCACCTTCCCTGCCCATACACGAAATGAAATCGGCACCCGACGAAGCCGTGCGAGTGCGACTCAAGGTCATCCTGCAAAAATTCGGGGCGTGCGCGACGGATCTATCCAATCCGTGAACGCGTTCACTCGTGGAACACGGGCCCGTCGCCGTGCACGCGAAACCACTTGGTGATGATGATCTTGTGGCCGCGAATGACCGGTTCGCCACAGTGCATCATCAGCGGATTGGGAGTCCCATCTTCGTTGAGGTTGTTCCAGAGCAGCGCCATGCCGGTTTTCGGCTGCACGGCATAGTCGATTTTCGTGAAGCGGGTTGCGCCGCCTTCGGCGACGTCATTTAGATAGACCATGAAAGTCCAGGTGCGATTGCCACGCACGCCCGCGAACCGGCTGTACACGTGGGTATCCGGTTCGAAATAGTCCCAGTGCGGTTTGAACTGCCCGCCGACTTCGTATCGCTGTGCCTGGATTCCCTCCGAATAGCTGGCACGCACACCGAGCGTCTTGCAGATCTTGGCATCGATATCCAGCGCGACCGGGCTGCGCAGGAAACACAGATGCGCCGACTGGCTGGTGCGAAAGTCCTTGTCGCCGGAATCGTACGAGAGCGTGGAGGGCGTCAGGTGGTGGCTGATGAGCGCGATGAGGCGCGAGCATTCCTTCGGGCTCAGAAAATCATCGAGCGTGTACAGATCGATTTTCGGGTTGTCGATCCAGCGCAGCTTCGGCGGCTTGCGGCGAATCAGCGGCGGCAGGTTCACACCCGCAGCCAACGCATCACCGCGGGGGCGAATCGTTTCGAATGCGTCGACGATGGCCTCGTCGGAAAAACCTTGCTTGCGCAGCGTGCCCACCGATTCGGACATGTCGCACCCAAGCCTCATCTGCTCGCGCAGCCAGTCGAGGCGGGTTTTGTCGATCGGGGTGTCCAGCGTGGGGGTCGAAAGCTCGCTCATGTGGAGTTCGTTTACCACAGAGCATCGTGGGCGCGGAAGCCCGAAAGCGCCGGTCACGGGACCGGCGCTTATGTCAGTTCTGCCAGGTCAGCCCCATCTGCCAACGCGCGCCGCCATAGCTGAAGTTTTCAAGGGTCGGCGTCCCGTCAGAATAGACATTGTTGGGTTGAAAGCTCCGAAAGGTCGCCTCGCGGGTAATGTTGCGGCCCGAGAAGAAAACATTCCAATGCTCGTTGAACTGGTAGCCCAATTTCAGATCGTAAAAACCCGTTGCCTCTCGATAGTTCGTGCCGCCCGGATTGTAGGGCGTACGGATCGTTTGACCCGCGCATTGCCCGAACGACGTCGGGTAATTGTTGATGGCGTTCGAGCAGGACGAGATGAAGTCGAAAAACTCGGATTGGCCCTGATAGGACAAGCGCGCATTGAACTTGCCGTCGTCGTACCACACCGCAAAATTCTTGAAGTAGTTGCGCTGAAGTTGCGGCGGGTTGAACTCGCCCGTCATCAGGTCCTGCGATGTCGCGAAATTGTCGAACGACAATTTGGAATAGTTAGCATCCACGCCGGTATGCCGGAGGATCCATGGCAAGAACGTGAACGCGACTTTCGCACTGTATTCCCATCCCAACTGCGTTCCGGACGGGCCGTTGACGTAAGAAGGATAGGTGAAACTGAAGTCCGACAAAGGCTGCCCGGTCACGGGATCAACCGCGGCTTCATTGCCCGCGAACAGATTCGAGGCGGGCAAATTGGCGTTGATCAGGGCGCCAACCTTGATTTCGTTGCGATAGTGTCCGACAGAGAACATCAAATCCGCAGTGGGATACCACTCGAGCGAAATGTTGTGGTTGTCAGCCTTGAACGGTTGCAAGCCCGGATTGCCGACGCGTCCTGAACAGGTGTTCGGACTGTCGGAGGTCCCATTGACGTCGGCACTGTTGCGTTCGTCGATGGTGCACGTTCCCGAGGGCAACAGAAAAGACGGAGGCGGGCGCGACATCACCCGGCCTTGGTAGTAGCGGAGCACCAGCTGCTCGGGCAGGACCCAGA
>DATHKK010000411.1:0-2780 GCA_035489355.1 Candidatus Limnocylindria bacterium | reverse complement strand
TGCGTGTTTTGGAAACTAATTGCCGCGTCTCAACCCATTTCTCCAGCGTGCCGCGCGTGTCCGAAAGCTTGCTGGCAGAATCCGCAGCCAAACCCGGCACGGCGGCGGCGATGCTCAACAAAGTTGCGGTCAGGAGAATCTTCATGAGCAGCAAGTTAAAGAATGCCTATGTCCCGCGAATGGCGCGTCCGTTACGATGTAGTGACCCTTTTTGCGTGGCCGTTAAGTGTGCGGGCGGGTGGATAAATCAATGCCAGCGCGGCGGCACGGCATGAGCAATCAGGAAACGGGAAGGCTCCGGAGGACAATTATGACGAACACACTCAAACGGTTGCCTTCCACGTGGCCCGCGCGCAAAGTTTGCGCATGAAGCAAAAGGTTTTGTTCGTCTGCATTCACAACAGCGCGCGCAGCCAGATGGCGGAAGCCTTTCTCAACACCGCGTGCCCGGAAACTTTCGAGGCCCAAAGCGCCGGCATTGAACCCGGCAAACTCAATCCCATCGTGGTGCAGGCGATGCAGGAAGCCGGCATCGACATCTCGCAGAACAAAACCAAGGCGGCCTTTGACTTCATCAAGCGCGGCGAACATTTCCACTACGTCATCACGGTCTGCGACGAAACGAGCGCCGAGCGATGCCCGATCTTTCCCGGCGTGGCCAAACGCTTGCACTGGGGCTTTCCTGATCCGTCCTCGTTCCAAGGCACGCCCGGGGAGAAGCTCGCCCGCACGCGTGAGGTGCGTGACACGATCAAAGCCCGCATCGACTCATGGTGCGCCGAGAGGTGCGCTCCGTTGGCCGCCGCCTGAATTCTCTCCATGTTTCAAGTAGCCGCGGCGCCGTGGAATCAAACCAGGGCTGATAGCGCGGCCTGATAAACCGGGAGCGTCTCCTGAAATTCCGCGACGGTGATCTTCAAGTCTCGCAGCAGCCCATCCTGTAGTCCGTAAATCCAGCCGTGGACCGTCAGTTCCTGGCCGCGTTCCCAGGCATCGCGCGCAATGGTGGTGTGACAAACGTTGGCCACCTGTTCGATGACGTTCAGTTCGCACAGCCGATCCAACGCCTCGGGATCGCCGCCGGCGCGCGCCAGTTGCTGCTCATGCTTCTGCCGCACGTCCTGCACGTGACGCAGCCAGTTGTCGCTCAAGCCCAGCCGATCGCGTCGAAACACCGCCTGCACGCCACTGCACCCGTAATGTCCGCAGACGATGATGTGGCGCACTTTCAAAATATCGACGGCGAACTGCATCACCGACAAACAGTTGAGGTCCGTGTGAACGACGAGGTTGGCGACGTTTCGATGCACGAACAATTCTCCGGGTAACAGCCCCACGATTTCGTTGGCGGGTACGCGGCTGTCCGAGCAGCCGATCCACAAGTAACTGGGCAACTGCTGTTGCGAAAGTTTGCGGAAGAACTCCGGGTCTTGCTTCTGGATGCGCGCGGCCCAGGTTTTGTTGTTCTCGAAAAGATGGATGAGGGTTCGCATGTGCAAGGAAGGGTGTTCCAGTTCAATGCTTTGATTCCGCAGGGCCAGCGGGTTTTTGCGCCGGCAAATCGCCCTCGCCGAGTTTGCGATGAAAAAGTTCCAGCGTCATTTGGTAGCAAAGCAGCGCCAGCGCCGGATCATAGCGATGCCCTTCATCGCGCATGAAGGCGTGCTGGCCGTTGAACTCGTGCCACGTGAAGTTCACGTTCATCTCGTTGAGCGCGTTGTAGATTTTCTTCCGTCCGTCGAGCGGCACATGCGGGTCCTGCCGGCCCCAGAGGAGCAGCAGGTCACCTTGGATGTCTTTGGCGAGCGCGAGCGTGTCATCGCCGGTTTTGCTGAGTGAACCTTTATGAATGTCGGTGGCGTAAAAGCCGACCGCCGCGAGCACGTCGGAATTTTTCGCCGCGGCGCGGAAGCTCAAATGACCGCCGATGCAAATGCCGGCCACGCCGAGTTTACCAGTGCTGTTTGGATGTGACTTGAGAAAACCGAGCGCGGCGCGGGCGTCGCCGTCCAATCCGTGCAACTCCTTTTCCAGCTTCAACGCGTTGCCTCGATCCGCACCGGCTTGATCGTAACCGAGAACGCAGCCGGCCGGTTCGAACTCGTGCCAGATTTCCGGAACGGCCACCACGTAACCGTGGCCCGCGAGCATGGCCGCCGTCCGTCGAATGGGGCCCGTCACTTGAAAAATTTCCGAGTAAAGAAGGATGCCGGGATAACGTCCTTCCGCTTGCGGCCGGAACACGTAAGTCCGCATTGGACCCGTGGGCGTTGGCAAATCAACGAACCCATCTTCTTTGATCGTCATGGTGCGACGAGAGTAGGAGCCGGGATCGCGCAGGCAATCGGAAATGTTCAACGTGCTGCCAGTTTGCAACTGGCAGAGCGCACTGAGTTCGGCACCTGTGAACTTCATTTTCTGCGCGGCGGAATGCAGCGAGCCTCTGCCGGTTGCAAACCGGCAGCAGGTTGTACGCGAATGATTTTACATTTTCCTCCCTCCGCTTGGCACACCTTCGGCTCAACAGAACATGGAAAGGATTTAATTATGAAAATGCTTCGAAACCAGTTGAACGGGAATGCAAAAACCAAATTCACACTCGCGCTCTGCACGGTGCTCGCCCTCACGGCGATCCCGGCTCGCGCGGATGACTACAATGACAAAGATAAAAACAAAGGCGCGCCGGACAAAGATTCGGTGACCGCCACCGGTCGCGCGACCAGCCTCAGCCGCTCGGATCAAAAATTCATTCACGACGCGGCCCGCGGCGGGATGATGGA
>DATHKK010000410.1:0-5951 GCA_035489355.1 Candidatus Limnocylindria bacterium | reverse complement strand
GATGCCGCGGCGGAGATCGGTATAGGCGTAATTCAAAGTCGGGCCAGCCGCGATCGAAAGCGTCTTGGTGACCTGCCAAGCGATGATGGGATTAACCGTGTGATACTGAAGTTCGCCGTGCGTCGTGTTCGTGCGGAACGGCCCGTTCTTCGGCCAGTCCATGGAAAATCCGAACGGCATGTAATAACCGAACCCCAGCGAGATCGGAGAATTGGTCGGCGAGTAGGTGTAGAAAAATCCAGGCAACGGTAGAAACTGATCGCGCGTGGAAATGTTACCCGCCGTTTTGCTATCGAATTGCGCGTCCACCGTCAGGATGTTGAGCGCGCCTCGGGCGTGGTGGCCTTCAAGCTGAGTGATGCCGGCGGGGTTGTAATAAATCGCCGAGGGATTGTCCGCCGTGGCCACGAAGGCGTCGCCGCGCGCCGTGGCAAAGGCGTCATGGTCGAGCAGGCGAACGCCCAAAGCAAATCCGCACGCCGGCAGACTCAAGCCGAGCGCGATAGCCAGAAGACGTTTCGCGAACATGAATTTTAGTCGGCCAAAGCTGGCAGAAGCTGAAGCGGTTGACGGTTGAACGTCAAGAAAACGGGACAAGCGGAGCTGGCGCAATGCAATAAAGGATTGACCGGAATTTCTCACGGGACCGCGGCTCTGTGAGCCGCAGCACGTCCGTAGTATATGGCAGCAGGCACTCTTTGACGGCCACGCTGCTGCGGCTCACAGAGCCGCAGTCCGACACAAACTGCTTGTTGGCTTAGCTTGCGGTAGGAAATACGGGTTAGCTTCTCACCGGGATTTGTGGCGGCTGGCGTCTCGCCGCCCGGATCGGGTCGTCCACATTTCCAGAGCGTCAGGGTGAGTTAGATACCTTGTCCTGATTCGGAGCCTTGGCTCCGCCGGGCGAGACGCCACGGCTCTGCGGCAGGCGGGACACCTTCTGCTAATCTAATGAGCGCTCTGCGGCAGAAGGATGCGCACCACGCCATGCTCCGTGCTTGGAGACTTCACGATCTCCAGCGTGCCGTGGTGCGTCTCGATGATTTTGCGGGTCACCGTCAGCCCCAGTCCCAACCCCACGGTGCGAGTGGTGAAGAAAGGCGAAGGCACTTTGCTCAACGCCTCGGGAGTGAATCCAGCGCCGTTGTCCTGCACTTCGATCTGCGCCCAGCGTTTGCTTTTCCCGCTAACGCTTTGATCAGCCTTGAGGCGAACGGCGACTCTGGCGTCTTGCGGATTCGCTTGCAGGGCATTCACGAACACTTCCAAGAAAGCGTGCTTCAACGCCGCGCGATCGCCCGAGACGATGGAAGGCTGATCGCCACCCTCGTATTTCAAAAAGGCTGACTTTACCGGCTGATGAGTCTGCGCTTCGCGGAACGCTTCCTCGACGACGGGCCCGAGCGGGAATGATTCTTCCGTCACCAACGTATCGCGGGAGAGAAAGCGCATCTGATTCACGAGCCGGGAAATGCGCTTCACGCCTTCGGACAGCGCCACATTGAGCGAGTCGCGAAAATCAGGATCGAGATACTGGTCGCCGAGCAACTGCTGGTGCGTGGAGACGGGCACGAGGGCGTTGCCGATTTCGTGCGCGAGCCGATCCGCCATGGATTTGATCAATCGCAGATTGCCGGTCTCCAGTTCGAGGGTGTGCAACTGCTCGGTCTGCGTGCGATCTTCCAGAACCATCAGGGCCGAATCCGGCAGCGCGGCGGGACGCGACTGGAGCGGCACCATGGAAATCTGATAGACCGCTTTGGAACTGTCGGCGGGCTGGAACCGGAACGGCGCCAGCGCCGCGCCGGATTTCAGCACCTGATATAGTTTGCTGCCAAGCACCACGGGCAAATCGCTGAATTGCAAATCCGCTTCGCGCCGCGAGCCGAGGAGAAAACGCCGCGCGGTTTCATTGCAGTGAAGGACATTCAGGTCGCGGCCCACGACGACGCAGCCGTTGTTGAATTGCCGCAGGATGTCCGTGAGCATCTGCTGGTTGGCGACGAGTTGATCGTGGAACCAGATGTTCCGAATCCCCAGCCCCACCTCTTCCAGCACGTGGAAAATAATCTCGAGCTCTTCCTTCGAGAGCGGTTCGCCGGTAATGCGCGAGTCGAAAGCCGCCACGCCCACGAGCGCTTGCTGATCCAGAATGGGCACAACGACTTGGGCACCTAAAAGCGAAAACTCGCGTTCGATCTCGGAATCTCCATGCGCCTCGTGGCTGTCCCGCCAAAGAATACGTCCGTGATGAAACACGTGCCCGCCGATGCCGGCTTCCAAAGACAATTCCAGGCTGTCGAGAATGCCGGTGGACAAACCAATGGCGCAGGCCGACCGCAAGGAGCGTCCGCCGCCCGAACTTTGACCGTGCCCTGGCGCCATGATCGGAGGCCGCAAAAAGATCGCAGCACGATTCACGCCTGTAATTTCCCGGAGCTGCAGGAGAAACTGTTTCAGCAACGCTTCCGTGCTCAGCGCGTTCGGGAGCAGGCTCGCGAAATCGCGCCAACTTTGCAGCACGCGCAACGCGTTTTCATTGGCGGGACGGGATGAAACTGACTGGTTGGCTTTTGCTGGAGCTGTCGCGCGTCCGACCGCGGCCAGGCGCTGTGCGGGACCGGATTGTTCCAGCACCGTTTCCAACAGCCGGCCGCGGACCGGCTTGTGCAAGACGTGTTGAACGCCCGCGAGATAAGCTTCCTCTTCCAAAGCCCAAGCCCCCTCGCCCGCGTAAACGATGATGGGAGCATTCGGCAGGCGCCGGCGAATTTTCTCGAAGAGCCACATACCCAATGTCTCCACGATGTCAGACTCCATGATGCAGACATGAACGAGGGCGTGATTGAGCAACGGCTCGGCATCGTCGCTGTTCAGGCGATGTACGACACGATATCGCTCCGGATCCAATGCGGACCGGATGGCGTCCGCCAACTCGGGGTGGTTGGCGAGGACCAAGATAGTCTTCATCTCAGGGGTTTCTGATTAACGTCCCGGATAAGTCACCAGCTCGTGAACAGGCGGATGGTAAGCATTGTATTCAAACGGACAACAAGCATTTGCTGAGTTTCCAAATTCATTTTGCGTTCTAAATCCCGGATGGCTGCAAGACGCCCGCAGTTGTAGGACCAAGGCGCAGACCTGAACATTGGCATGGCTACGGCGGCTGCGCTCAGGGAAACACGGAACAAGGGTTAGAGTTTTCCGCAACTGGCCGCGCCCGTTCGCTCTGGAACTGCACGGAATATCACCAGAACGTCAGAGCTTAAACTCGCCGGAGAGATGGTGGACGCTGCAGGTTTCGAACCTGCGACCCCTACCGTGTGAAGGTAATGCTCTACCACTGAGCTAAGCGTCCACGAGCGGCGCACAAAGTAAACACGACCTTGGGGATTTCAAGAAATTCCTGCACCGCTGCCAGGTCGCGGGGGCGTCTCAGCTTCGGTGCGTGCGCATCTTGACATTACCCCATCAGTTTCAGTTCCAGAGTTGGTTCCAATGTCCATTGGCGCGCGCTTTTTCCGACGCGCACGGATTACGCAACCCGGCCGCGCTCCAAAACTGGCCCGGACGTTTGAAGCAGGTTCGACGCGAGCGGCGGGCCGATTCCACCGCGCCACTTCCAATGGGCTCAGCCCCGCTGAACCGGGCGCCGAGGGGAAAAACCTGACCGTGCCGGTCAGCTTCTTTTTGCAGTTCTTCCTCCCAACGCCGCTGCCAAACGCGCGCATCTCCGCCTCCACGCGGATTTCGATGTCGCGCAAGGCGCGGCACGGTTGGTTCTCTGAATTACTCATGGTCCTTCTGTCAGTTGCAGTTGTGGCCACTTGGACGAGGAACATCCCTTTCTGTATGGTGTTGCTGTCAAGATGCGCACCGGTCGATTGAGAAAAGTGAAGAGACTGAACGATTGGGCAACCCGCCTGTAAGTGTGCCGAAGATGCCGTCAGATTTTCCCGGGACGTCGCTTCTCTCTTTTCGCTCCTTGTGTTTGCCGATGGTCTTCCACGCGCCAACGCTCATAGCGCATCACGCCCGGCTCCGAACCTTCGCCGGTGTAGCGAAAACCATTTTTCATCAGTGTGCGCTGGGACGGGCTCAACTCGGGAAGTGTTTCTGCCACAACACACTCCGCGCCATTGGCGAAAGCCCAGTTCACCATCGCGGCGATGGCCTCCGTCGCGAAACCACGCCGCTGGTACGCAGCCAGCGCGCTGTAGCTGATTTCGACCGCACCGTTGACCGGACGGCTCTTGAAGCCGGACAGGCCAATGAGAATCCTCGGCCGGCGCTGAATCCAATACCATGCCGTCCAGGCACCCAGCGCAGGGTCAACCTGCAATGATCGTTTCATCCATTCCATCGCGCGCACGTCGTAGAGCGGCGGCGGCCAACCTTCCCCGAGTTCAGCGCGCAGCAGTTCGGACAATCGTTCACGGCAGTGCAAGTCCGCGATCACGATCTCCAGTGTTGCAGGCGCGAGTTCCAATCTTGCCGTCCGCAGAACAAAACTCATGGGCGGAATCGTTCGCGCGGGAAAAGATTTCGCGGACGCAGTTTTCGCTCGCGGCAGTAGATGCGGAGAAACGTAAACACATTGCGGCGCGTCAGCTTGCCCGCGTCGTCCATTCCTTTCGCCAGGCGCCGGAGATCCGCCGCGGCCTTTGAGGCTTTCAGAACGTCGGTGAATTCCAAGCCGTCGAGATCGATCAAGTGCGGACCGCCGTCGCGGTCAAACAAGATGTTCGTCTGCTTCAAGTCGCGATGAGTGAAACCTTCTTCGTGCAGACGTGCGATGAAGTGCGCCAGGGTGTGCGGCGTCTCTCCGCTCCATCGCCCCGCGTCCACCGCATCGCGGACTTCAGCCATCAACACGTAGCTGCGAATTGGAAACCCGAGCACGCGACGTTCGCCCGCCGCGATGACCCTGGGCGTGGGAAAGCCGCACAGTTCCAAGTGATACGCCTTGCGAAACCCGCGCCGCCCGCGCGAGCCGCGGAACAAGTCCTTCAACAGATTTAACGGCTTCTTGAAATTGTATCGCTTGAGCACCAACCCGTGCGCGGCGCCGACGGTCGCACTGCGTCCCGCCTTCAACACTTTGGCGCGCGTTAGAAATTCATTGGGGTCGCGCATTGCCGCTTCCACTTCCGGAGTGAGCGACGCGCTGCGCACATGCCATCGCAATGGACCGCTCTTTCGGATTCCAAAGTCGCGATTCGTCTTCAAGCATCGCTTCGAGCGCTCAGCAAATTGATCCCGGCGCAACGCCTTAGCCGTCTCGCGCACTTCATGGCTCACGGGCAGCGGCAGCGTCACACACAATTGAGCGAGCATGATATCGCCACACTCCGTGGGCACCTCATTTTCAAAAACCTTCGCACCATGCAAATCGACGAGCCGGATTTCGCCCGACTGCAGATTGACCAGCAGGTTCGACGGATGCAGATCGAAGTGAGCCACTCCCGTCAGCGCGAGTTCACGAACAAATTCGACGACGCGCGGAAAATGAGCGTGGTGCGACTCATCCAAAGGCGCGCCGCCGTCGAATGCTTCCGTGACGAGCACGCTTTCCATCAGCCCGCGCGTGGTCCAGCGTTCCCCTAGCGCCACGTGGCGCACGATGGGCACGCGGCGCTCTTCCATTTCAGCAACGAGCCGCCATTCCTGCGCGGCCTGCGACTTCTTCAGAATGAATTTCAACGGACGAAACGGAAAAGCGCTGTGCCGATAACGCTTCACGTAAAACGAGCGGCCATTCACCTCGTGCCGCGCGACGAGCTTGGCATCGGACTCCTTCACAATTTGCGGCGGCGCGCTCAGCACCGCTTCGAGCAAGGGCGCGAAATCATCGGCCAGTTGCCAGCGAAATTGATTGTGTGTTCGTTGAATCACGCGAGACGCGGGACGTTATGACAGCTTGGAAGCCGGGAACAGAATTGAAAATTCCG
>DATHKK010000409.1:0-3690 GCA_035489355.1 Candidatus Limnocylindria bacterium | reverse complement strand
CCTGGCCCTCTCGCCCGTCCTGCTCGGCCGCGGCGAGAGCCTCCTGGCCGGAATCGATCTGTTGAAGCTGGGCTACTAATGCGCGGAACAGGTGAGGAGCCCCGCCGCGGTGCATGTGGTGATTACCAAATAGAATGATGCCCCTCCGCAAAGAATCTGAATGGCGGTTGTAATTCTGAGTTGGTAATCTCAAGCACCCGTGGACGAAGTCACTCGATCTCATTACGAACACAAGTTTGAAATCGCCTTTCTCAAAGCGAAAGGCGATGCATTCCAGACGTTGTTCGAGGAGTTAATGGGAAAGGCTCATCCTGCTGACTTCATTCCTTGTCGGCCTTGGGGCAGCGTGGGCGACCGCAAAAACGATGGCTACCTCAAATCGGAACGAACGTTGTTCCAGGTTTATGCTCCAAACGAAATGACGGCAGCGGAAGCCGTCGCGAAGATTGATGAGGATTTCAACGGTGCTCTTCCTCATTGGCGGCAGTATTTTGACAAATGGGTCTTCGTCCACAATGCGCACGACGGTCTGTCGCCACAAATCATCGCCAAGCTGCTTGGACTGGAGCAAAAGCATTCTCCGCTCAAAGTGACGCAGTGGAGTCTTGAGGAGCTTCGTCAGCGGCTTCGCCGCATACCGTTGGATGGTTTGCAATCGTGGTTCGGTTTTGCACCCACAGATTCCGCGAAGCTGAGCCTGAGCATTGCAGAACTTGAGACGGTGCTGAAGCACATTGCCCAAACTCATCCGCCCGTCGGCGAGACACCGCGCCCAGTTCCGGCTGGAAAGATTGAAGCTAATGGACTGTCGCAAAGCGTGACGACGTTGCTGAAGGCAGGAATGGAAAAGGCCGAGCTTGTAGAAAAGTTTTTCGACCGCTGGCACGATCCGCTTTATGGCGACCGATTGGCAGACGCGTTTCGGTCGAGATACATCAAACTGCGCGACCAATCTCCCAAGATTGGACCGGACGAAATCTTTCACGAACTTCACACGTGGGCTGGTGGAGCTTGGGCGTCTTCATCGGGTCTGCACGTGGCGGTGTACGCCGTGCTCGCTTTCTTTTTCGAGCAGTGCGAAATCTTTGAAGCGCCCCGCGCGGGAGCAAGCTCATGATCCTACCGACAAAACGCATTCATCAAGACCGCGCACTCCTTGCAGTTGGCGCTGAGGTTTTGCGCCGGCTTGATGAACCGAAGACCGTGTCGCGGCTATGGGATGAGATTCAAAGAGCGTATCGCAGTCGCGCCGCTTCGCCGACTTTGACCTACGATTGGTTCATTCTGTCGTTGGACTTGCTGTTCGCCGTCAACGCCGTCGGGTTAAGTCACGGCCTAATCACGAAACAGCGCCCATGATTCACCGGGTTTATAGCGATTTACCTTCTTTCAAAGCGCTGAGCTTTCACGGCGGTCTGAATGTGTTGCTTGCGGAAAAGAGCCAAGGCGCGACGGATAGACAGACGCGAAACCGCGCTGGCAAAACCAGCTTCGTGGAAATTCTTCACTTCCTGCTGGGTCGAGACGCAGATCCAAAATCGGTGTTTCGAACCAAGGAACTCGAATCCTTTCGTTTCGGTATGGATTTTGACCTCGCGGGTCAAAAGGTCGGCGTCGAGCGCAATGGCAAAGCGCCGTCTAAAATTACCGTCCGTGCCGCCGATACTTCAGCTTGGCCATTCGCGCCTGCTGGCGCTCGCGCGCCAATACTCTCAAATACAGATTGGAGAACGGTGTTGGGAACGTTGATGTTCGGACTTCCCGCTGAGGAGCAGGAAGATACAACCTTTCCCACGCTTCGTTCACTTCTGGGCTATTTCATCAGACGCCAATTGGCGAACGGGTTCACCACGCCTGAGAAGCAGATGGACATGCAACAACTCGGCGATCAGCAAATGGCGTTGATGTATTTGCTTGGACTCGACTGGACCATCGCTCGCGACTGGCACAAGGTGCGTGAACGCGAGAGAATGCTACGTGAACTGGCAAAAGCTGCCGGTGCTGGAGCTTTTGGGGCAGTCATCGGCACCGTGGCAGAACTCCGCACGCAATTAACCGTCGCCGAAGCAGCGACACGGCAGTTGCGCGAGCGTCTGCAAAGTTTTCGGGTGCTGGCTGAATACGAATCCCTTGAAGACGAAGCGTCGAAACTTACCAAGGAATTGAGTGAACTGGCAGATTCCAACACGTTGGACAAGGGGCTCATCATTGATTTGGAGGAATCGCTGAAGGCTGAATCACCGCCGCCGATTTCCGATCTGAGTTCGTTGTATGCGGAAGTAGGCGTTGCGCTCCCAGCCGCTGCTCTTCGACGTTTTGACGATGTTCGAGCGTTCCACGACTCTGTCGTCCAAAACCGAAAAGATTATCTCGGCGGAGAAGTGACCGCCGCGCAACGGCGCATCGCAAAGCGTGACCAGCGAAAGAGCCAACTCGACCAAAGGCGAGCGGAGATTATGGGGTTGCTCCAAACCCACGGCGCGCTCCAGCAGTTCTCGCAGATGCAGGGCGAACTGAATCGTCGTGAGGCCGAAGTCGAAACTCTTCGCCAGAGATATGCAGCCGCCGAACAGTTAGAAGGGACAAAGACTGAATTGGAAATCGAGCGCAACCGGCTTCTCCTACGCTTGCGCCAGGACTTTCGTGAACAGAAACAACTGCTGGACGATGCGATTCTCGCATTCGAGGAGACTTCCAGTCAGCTTTATGAATCTGCGGGCAGTCTTCGAATAGTGGAGACGGATAACGGACCAGTGTTCCAATTCAACATCCAAGGTTCACGGAGCAAAGGCATCAAGAACATGCAGATTTTCTCCTTCGACATGATGCTCATGCGACTTTGCACGAAGCGCGGAATTGGTCCTGGATTTCTGGTTCACGATAGCCATCTTTTCGACGGCGTTGACGGACGACAGGTCGCCAAGGCACTCGAAGTCGGTGCGAAAACCGCCGAGGAACTCGGCTTCCAATACATTGTCACGATGAACTCGGACGATGCGTTCAAGGAAACCAGCGCTAACTTCGACCTGAATCCTTATATCCTTCCAACGCGCATTACTGACGCAACAGAGGATGGCGGTTTGTTTGGTATTCGATTCGGATAAACCTGCGCGCAGGCGGCCACGATTCCCTTTGTGGCGCCGGTCAGAGCCGCTGCTCCTCCAAGTCGTACACATCGAACCAGTGGTAAACGACGCGGTGGCGCGGCAGGAACTTCGGGATGTAGTCCTCCATGTATTCCTGAATCTCGGGCGGCAGGTCGCTCAGGCGCATGTCCCGTTGCTGGTTGTTCCAGGCGATGATTTCCGCGCGGGGACGTTTCTGCGCGTTCTTGCCAATCCAGGTGGCAATCTGATCGTCCGTCGCGCCGGTGGCCACGAAGGAGCGGAAGGCGTCGTAGTCAATCCCGGCGAACTTGAGCCAGATTTGATCGAGCGGGCAATTGGAGTGGTATTCGCCCCCGGTGCCGGCGAGCACGGCCCGGCATTTGTCCACGGCCCGGGCGGCCAGCACGTAGCCGGCGTAAGTGTCGCGCGGGCTGCGCGGGAATTGTTTGCCGTCCCGCAAATCGCGGGCGAGCAGTTTGACTCTTTCCAGGTTTTTCTTTGTGGCTTTCATAAATCCTCCTGCGTCGGAACAGCGTAGCAGCAGGCGGACGAAAAGCGAAAATTCGGTTGGGGTGGCGCGGTG
>DATHKK010000408.1:0-5761 GCA_035489355.1 Candidatus Limnocylindria bacterium | reverse complement strand
TCCAACGCTTCGATCACGGCGCCTAACTCCGGCGTGAAAGAATGAAAAACAACTTCGTAAGGCCACAGCACCATGCCCGTCTCGCTGTTGGTTTGCGAGCTGCGGTTCAGGTAATCCGTCTGCGTCGTCGGTCGCTCGCCCGGCACCATGGCCCGCTGAATGGACACGAGACGGTTGATCCGCGCTTTGAAAAGGATGGAAGAGATCAACTGCACTTCGTGCAACCGCTCGCTCAGCGGACGCAAACTTTCCGGCGGAAAATTGACCGGGATACGCCACGTCTCGAACGAGAAAAAGTAATTCGTGTCCACCTTGATATCGACGCTCCCGGCTTGCCGGTGCAAGTCGTAGATGGTGCGCTCCAGCAGGTTCTTGAACGACTCATTGTTCAACGGCACCGCTGGCGCGGGCGTGAGCGGGAAATGCCGCCGGGCCTGCACGATAAAGCTGTTCAACCGTTCCAATTCGCGCCTGGCATTCACCAGGTTGCTCGGGTTCGGCGTCGGATCCATCGCCAGCAACCGCTCGATCTCGGACTTCGCTTGGTTGATCTGGTCGTCGATGGCTTTGTTCTTCTGCATCGCCGACCAAAGGTAGTAGCCGCCAAAGCCCAGCAGCCCGAGCGCAATGACGCCGCTGATGACAAGAGACAGGTTTCGTTTGATCCACGACATACTACAGTTTCAGTGGGCGCTTCGGCGCAATCTGCGCCTGGAGATGGAACGTGTAGTCCTTCGGATCCGTCTTGCCGATGAAGTAAGAATTAGTCGGGTCCAGCAACGAACTGCTCTGCAAATTGCTCTGGAGAATAAACCCGAGACGGGAATTCGCCGTCGCCGCCACGGGCGTCAAATCCACGGCCCGGAGCAACACAGTAATCGTGGTACATGGAATATTCCCGCCCGTGCTGCCGCCTCCGCCGGCAGGTCCGCCGCCACGCCGGGGTCCACGCCGTGGTGGCGCTGCCGTTTCGGGAGGGGGAGCCACAGGCGCTCCTCCAGTCCCGGCGCCCGCGACAGCGCAGTCCGGGATAAACTTCTCGATCCAGATTCCCGTCTCCGCCTTGAATTCCGCTTTGCCCGCGCGCTCCGTGTTGATCAGCACGTTGCGAATCTCGTTCAGCAAATTGCCCCAATAGCCGCGGTCCTCAAGCCACGCGGCGAATTGCAGCGCCTCGCCCTGCCGCACGTTTAGCTGCCGAACCTCGGCCTCCAGCTTTGCGTTTTCGTTCTGCAGTTTCTGCAACTGCGGCTGGAGCCTCTCCAGGGACTTGTGCTTGATGCCGGCAATCCGGTCGTTGAAATAACCGAACGCCAGCAGAATGGCCACGAAGCCAGCCATCGTCGCGATCAGATACGGCTTCTTCGCGTTGAAACTCTGCCCCTTGAGCGCGCTCTTGGGCATGAGGTTCAACTCGATGGGGCAATGCGCCAGGTTCCGCAAACCCAACCCGACGAGTTCGCCCATCTGATGTCCGATCTTCGCCAACTCCTCGATGTTGACCGCGGGATCGATCTGCACGTTGCGCAGCGGATTGAAGTATTCCACCGGCATGTTCAGCTTCTCCGCGAAGAACTGCGCCGTGTACGGCAGCGTCGAAGCGCCACCCGACAAGAAAAGCCGCACCGGCGCCGCCCCGCCCTGCTGGCCGCGATAAAACTGGATCGTTTGATTAACCTGGATGTGCAGGCGCGTCATGACCTGCCGCGCAATCTTGGAAATCTGCTGCTGCTGCGGATCATCCGGCTCCTCGTAAGCGCCGCCCAGGCTCACGAAGCCCTGCGAAATCTTCGTTGCTTCCGCTTCCTCGTAAGACAGCTTGGATTCTTTGGCGAAATCCTGCGTGATCGAGTTCGCGCCGATGTTGATGCCGCGCGCGTAAACGTTTTCCTTGTCGAAGAACAGGAGGTTGCTCGTCTTGGCGCCGATATCCAGCAGCATGGAGCAACTTTCGAGGTCGCCGTAGTTGTAACGAAACGCATTTGCCAGCGCGGCGGGCGAGACATCCACCAGCGACAGTTTCGTTCCCGCCGCTTCACTGGTGCGGAATAGTCCCTCGACGATGTCCGACTTGATCGCGACGAGCAGCACTTCCAGTTCGCCCGTCGCCGCCGCGCCAAGAATTTGATAATCCCAAACGACTTCTTCGAGCGGGAACGGCACATTCTGCTGCGCCTCGTATTGAATGATCTGAGTGACCTTCGAGGTATCGACCGGCGGCAATTTGACGAACTTGGAGAAAACGTGGAAACCCGGCGCACAGACGTTGATGAACTTCGACTCGAATCCGCCAGTGGCCAGCAAATCTTGTAACGCCTTCTGAAGCGCGCCTTCCCGTGTGCTCTCCTGCAAACCTTCGGCGCCGAGTGAGCGAAAGCCGTACTGCCTGAGACGCAGCCCGCCGGCCTCATTAGGCTCGAACTCGGCCACCTTCAAGGTCGCGGCACCAAAGTCCGCGGCCAGAAATGATTTTACATTCAGCATTACGCACGCCCGCTCAAAAACTTCCACGCCATCGCGTGCAAGGTCCATGCGGAGCCACGGTGCGTACTCCAAACCAACCGCAGGGGTCAAACAAGAAAAACTTTTTCTGCGCACTCCGCGACCGATCATTGGTCGCTAGCGTCGGGGCGGCCTCCACTCGCCCGGACATCGCCGGAATGCTTTTCTGACACACGCCAAAATGAAAAGTTGTGAACATCTGGATCAATTTGACCCTGGATTCCGCCGGGCATTCACCGGACAAAATATACTTCATGTCACGTGGCCGATGGCGCGGACATTGCGCGCGCGCCGACAAGTGTTACTACTTCTGCCGCTTGAACTCCGTTGACGAATCAACCATCGCCGCCGACGACTCCATCCGCATCTTCGGCGCGCGCGAACACAACTTAAAAAACATCTCGCTGGAAATCCCGCGCGGGAAGTTTGTCGTCATCACCGGCGTCAGCGGCTCAGGGAAGAGCACGCTCGCTTTCGATCTGCTGTTTGCCGAAGGACAGCGGCGATTCCTCGATTCCATGAATACGTACGCGCGACAGTTCGTGGAACAAATGGCGCGGCCCGATGTCGATCTGATCACCGGCATTCCACCGACAGTCAGCATCGAACAGCACACCACGCGCGGCGGCGGCAAGAGCACGGTCGCGACGGTTACGGAGATTTATCATTTCATTCGTCTGCTCTTTGCGCGCCTCGGCACGCAGTTTTGTCCGCAGTGTGAAATTCCGGTCGAGCCGCAAACGCGCGATCAATTGCGGGCGCATTTGTTGGAGGAACTAAAACGCCGCGGCGACCTGACACTGCTCGCGCCGGTCGTGAAAAATCGCAAAGGCTTTCATACGGACATCGCGGAGTGGGCGGTGAAGCACGGTTACGGGGAAATCCGCGCCGACGGAAAATTGTATCGCACGGACAAACCCTTCCGCCTCGATCGTTTCAAAGAACACGACGTGGAGATCGTCACCGGCATGCTCGAACGCAAGGTAGGGCGCGGTGTCCTCACCGCGCCGCGCCCCGCATCGGAGAAGCCGCTGAAAAAAATTTCCACCTCACCCCAGCGCGCTGAGGACAGCGCGCTCTACCCGCCGGCGCCACAACAACTCATCGACGATACACTCAAGCTTGGTCACGGCACGCTGCTCGCGCTGGATAAGCACGGCGTGGTCACGATTCATTCCACGGAACGCGCGTGCCATCAGTGCGGACGCTCCTTCCAACCGCTCGATCCCAAGATGTTCAGTTATAACTCGGCACAGGGCTGGTGCCCGCAATGCCGCGGGTTTGGTGAACTTTTTTATCTTCCAGAAGTGGAGCGCGGCGCGCGGGCCGACGCGATCGAAGAGTCCTGGTTTGGCTGGCAGGAAGGCAATCGCAAGTCGTGCCCGACGTGTCATGGCGCTCGCCTGAACGAAATCGCGCGGTCGGTGCGGCTAAACGTAGGGCAGGCGTCCCGCCTGCCCTTCTCACCCAATTCCCCGGGGGGCAGGCGGGACGCCTGCCCTACGATCGATACGGTCGCGCAGCTTTCCGTCGAAGGCGCCGGAGACTTTTTCCGCCAATTGAAGTTCGTGGGACGCGACGCGCTGATCGCGCGCGACATTCTTCCTGAAATTGCCGAGCGCCTGAAATTTCTTGATGAGGTCGGCCTCGGCTATCTGCAACTCGGCCGCAGCGTCACCACACTCTCGGGCGGTGAAGCGCAGCGCATCCGCCTCGCGGCGCAACTTGGTTCAAATCTCTGCGGAGTTCTCTACGTGCTCGATGAGCCGACCATCGGTTTGCACGCGCGCGACAACGTGCAGTTGCTGGCCGCGCTCGAACAATTGCGCTCGCGCGGCAACTCGCTCGTCGTCGTGGAGCACGATGAAGAGACGATGCGCCGCGCCGATTACATCGTAGACCTCGGCCCCGGCGCCGGCGTGGAAGGCGGCACCGTCGTCGCTCACGGCACCTTGGAAGAACTGCTGCGCCACGAAGATTCCGTGACTGGCCGCTGCCTCCGCGCGCACAAGAAATATCCTACCCGCGGCGAACGGCGTGAAATTCATCTGGAGTGCGGCGACTTGTCATCGCTTTCCCCGCGGCGCGACTTGTTGCGCCGCGTTTCGCGACAAGTCGCGAAACACAAAAGCGGCGACAAGTCGCCGCACTCCAAAGGCACGCTGGTCCTTCGAGGCGCGTCCATTCACAACCTGAAAGATCTGACCATCACTTTTCCACTGAATCGCTTCGTCGCCATCACGGGCGTGAGTGGTTCGGGCAAGAGCACGCTCATTCGCGAGTGCTTGTTGCCCGCGCTCGAAGCGAAGCTGAAAAAGGGCAAAGGCACAAAATCCAAACCAGTCACGCCGATGGGAGAAGTCATCAGCGGCCACGAACTGATCGAATCTGTTTACGAAGTGGATCAATCGCCGATCGGCCGCACGCCGCGTTCTACGCCTGCGACTTACGTGGGATTCTTCGACGACATTCGCGCGCTCTTTGCGCAGACGCCCGAGGCGCGGATGCGCGGCTACGGTCCCGGCCGTTTCTCGTTCAACAGTGCGCAGGGCCGCTGTCCCGAGTGCGAAGGCGCGGGCCAGATCAAGCTGGAGATGAATTTTCTTCCGCCCGCTTACGTGCGCTGCGAGACGTGCGGCGGCTGCCGGTTCAATCGCGAGACGCTCGACATCGAATACAAAGGCAAAAACATCGCGCAGGTGCTGGAGCTTTCCGTCGCCGAGGCGATTGAGTTCTTCGAGAGCTTTCCGAAAATCAAACGCCCGATTGAAGCGTTGCGCGACACGGGGCTTGGCTATCTAAAGCTTGGCCAGACGAGTCCAACTCTCAGCGGCGGCGAAGCGCAGCGGGTGAAACTTGTCACCCATCTGCTCAGCGGTTGGAAGCAGCCGACGCTTTTCGATCCGCAACAGAAGCACAAACTGTTCGTGCTCGAAGAACCAACGATCGGTTTGCACATGGCCGACGTGCAGCGGCTCGTGGACGTGATTCAACGTCTCGTTGATGCAGGGCATTCCGTGATCGTGATCGAACACAACCTGGATCTGATTGCCGAAGCAGACTGGGTGATCGATCTCGGGCCAGAAGCGGGCGAAGCCGGAGGGACGATCGTGGCCCAGGGCGCGCCCGAGGAAATCGTGCGTGCGAAAGGGTCACACACGGGCCGATTCCTTGCGGACGTGCTGGCCGGGAACTGATTTCAACCCGCCGATTGTTTGCGCTGGAGCGGCAACCCCTCGACATCACGGTAGTTGCCCAC
>DATHKK010000407.1:0-3056 GCA_035489355.1 Candidatus Limnocylindria bacterium | reverse complement strand
GAGCAGTAAGCTTCTTTGGTGGTGGGATGGACCGCGATCCATTCCGGGCGATCCATGTAAGTAGCGCCGACCTTGTCCGCCGCCGTTCGCGCATCGATGAGCACCTCGGCTTGCGAGGCGAAGCCATCGTTCGCCGTCAGTCCTTTGTTTCCGAACAACGGCACTTTCGACACTGGATTGACCGTGGGCATTCCGCCGCTGCCCGACGTTACTTCAACTCCAGCCATTCGCCCGTGCCGTCCGCGTGAAACTTCACGGCGTACAAAGTGCCTTCATCGAGAATGTTGCGGTTCGAACTGTATTGGCCATTCGGCACGAACGGTTTGCTGCTCACTAATTTGTAGATGTGCTCGAACTTGGATCGAAAGTCGTCGTCGCCCATGTAATACGCGACGCGGCCATCGCGCGTGATGGAGAGCGTCGCGCCCTCGTGCGCCATCCGGCCGAGCGCCGTACGCTTCACCAGCACGGACTGCGGATCGTAGGGGTCAATTTCCACGACCCAGCCGTGGCGATTCGGCTCGTTCGGATGCAACTCGGCGTTGAAACGCTGATCGAACTCGTGCCAGCGGAACTCCCACGTCTTCGGCCCGACGCCATAGCGATCGTGCAATCGCGAAAGTTCCTTCGCCTGGTTGATGAAGTACGGCGTCCACCAAATCGACATGTCCGTCCTTGTCCACATCACCGGCTACGAAACTATGGCCTCCACCCGTAACCTTGAGGGACGAGCCGGGTGCGTGCTTGTGATCCACAGATTGCGCAAAGAGTTGGTAGGTAATGAAACATCCAAGCATAGCAACACGCACGTAGTTCATGGAGTGAACATGTTGCGCCGAACCGCCACGTTTGCCACAGCGCGGTAAGGAAATTGTAAAAGGTTTGTGAGGGGCTTAGAGCCGAGTTGCTCCAACCATTTTCCTTGCGGCCGTATTTTCGGAAACGTCTTGTACGAAACAAAACCGCCTCTCCACGAGAGGCGGTTGATCCACGGCAAAATTTCGAGGTTACTTCAGCAAGCTGGCGAGAACGGCGGCCGCTTCCTGCCGCGGTGAAAGCGCTTTGCGCAATTCTTCCTGTGCCTTGTCGGCGGCTGCTTCCTTGGTCTTGCGGCCCTCGCGATACTTGGCGAGCTTTTCTTTCACTTCGTCGGCGGGCGCTTTGTCTTCGACGGCTTTTTGCAGCGCTTCGCGGTCTGGATTGGGCTGGCCAGCACCACGATTACCACCACCGCCTCCCCGGCCGGTGCCGAATCCGCCAAAGCCGATGCCGGAACGGGCTTCGCGTTGCGCATCGAGGACTTTGACCACGAGCGGGCGGATCTTGTTTTTCCAATCCTCCTCCGACTTCACATCCAAAGTTTCCTTGTAGCGATCAATCGTCTGTTGGCGGCGCTCTTCGCGACTGGCGTCGTCTTGAGCGAAGGCCTGATTGTTGAAAACGGAAATCATGGCTGCGGCTGCAACCAGAACGAGCAGGCTTCGAAGTTTGTTTTTCATGTTTGTTTCGGGTTACGCAGAAAAGACTGGCGGGACGCGCGGCCGGTTACAAGGCGGCTTTTTTGAAACTCAAGAATCATGTCCCGCAAACCTTTTGGCGCTGCGCAGCGTCCCTAAAAGCGTGAATATCAGCCCGAGCGTACCATCGAACTGTTTTTCCATGAAGCTTATTGCTGCCCTGCTCTTGCTCGCCGCCGTCAGTGCGGAGGCACAAACGCGGTCCTTGAACACGAATGATGTGAATGTCTGGCTGACGAACATTTTTCGTCCGTGGCTCACGCGTTCGTATCCGGAAATCACGTCGAAGTATTATCCGGACTGGTTTGAGAATCATCCAGCAGGCGTGCGCCCGGCCGAGATCACGAACTGGCTGAGCGGCGTGTTTCCGGATTTGGAAACGGAGATGTACCCGACATGGATGCAGAATTATTCTTCGGACGCGTTGGGCACGAACGTCCCGGTGTGGTGGGCTTCCGTGTTGCAGGGGCGCTTTTCCGTGGCGCCGGTGCCGCAACCGGTGCCTTCCATCGTGCGCGGGCCGTATCTGCAACTCGGCACGACGAACAGCATCGTAGTGCGATGGCGCACGGATTTGCCGACCAGCAACACGGTTTCTTATGGCACGTCACCAGCGTGGCTCAGCCGCACCGCGCGCGCGAACGGCGCCTTTCCCGATCACGCAGTGCTGCTGACCAATCTCCAGCCGAACGCAAAATATTTTTATGCGATTGGCTCACACGACACGCCATTGATTGTGCGCGTGACCAATGACATTGCGTTCGTCGGCAGTACCAACAGCCGGATATTTGTCAGCAAGCCGGGGACACGGGAGCAAATCGCAGCGACGACACGCGACACGTTTGTGTTCCTCATCAGGAGCAATCGTTTCACCGTCACGGATCTCGAACAGAGCTTCACGGCGAACACGACTAACATCATGCTCGTGGTGAACACCCCGAACAACCTCGTGCTCCTCACCATCAGCAACAACACAATTGCCGCGACAACGTCGAATCAGGTGACCTGGCTCAATGAGCCAAAGATGACGAGAGCGCGAAACTTCGTAATCGGCACTACGAACTACATTCGCACTGGCGGCGATTCGAATACTTTCTTCGTGACGTACCCGCCCATCGGCACTTCGCAGCCCACGCGCATCTGGGTGCTCGGTGATCCCGGCACGCGCAAAAAAGCCCAGCGCGACGTGCGCGACGCCTATTACAAATGGACCGGCGAACGGCCCACCGACTTCTGGCTCATCCTCGGCGACATTGCCTACACGGCCGGCAAGGACGCCGAGTATCAAGGGGCCACCTTCCAGGTGTACGACAAGATGCTGCGCAAGTCTGTTTTGTGGCCGGCCTTGGGTAATCACGACGCGGGCAGCGCGAACTCGTCGATTGCCTTTGGCGTTTACTACGACATTTTCAACCTGCCGTCCCAGGCGCAATCGGGCGGCGTCATGTCCGGCACGGAGGCGTATTACTCGTTCGACTACGCAAACATTCATGTGGTGTGCATCGATTCGAGTGACAACGCCTGGGCCAAAGATGGTCT
>DATHKK010000406.1:0-2942 GCA_035489355.1 Candidatus Limnocylindria bacterium | reverse complement strand
AACATCGATGCGGAGTTGAAGCGGCGTTACGATCTGATTCCCAATCTCGTCGCGACGGTGAAGGGCTACGCCGCGCACGAACGAGAAGTGCTCGAACGCGTCACGGAATTGCGCAATCGCTGCGCCGCCAACAACGGCCCGCCCGTGCAGCAGGCGGTCGATGAAAGTCAGCTTGTCGAAGCGTTGAAGCGGCTGCTCGTGGTGGTGGAAAGCTATCCGCAGCTCAAAGCCGACCAACACTTTCTCAAGCTGCAACAGGAATTGATCAACACTGAGGACCGCATCCAGGCCGCGCGGCGTTTCTACAATGGCAACGTGCGCGACTATCGGAATCGTTGTGAAGCATTCCCCAGCAATATCGTGGCGGGCCTGTTTGGATTTAAGCCGGAGGAATTTTTCGGCGTCGAATCCGCCGTCAAAGAAGTGCCCAGCGCCGCTTTCTGACGTGCGATTGGCCTACAGAAGTTTGATCTGTGCCTGCTCCTTGGCGAGCGCATCGCCAAAGCTTTCTGTCCGCCGCCGGCGTTCCATAATGAGCTTGTCCACGGTGGGATCGTATTGGACGGGATAGTTGCCGTCGTAGCACGCCATGCAAAACGAGTTCGCGGGCAAGCTGGTTGCCTTCACCATGCCTTCTTTCGAGAGGTAGTGCAGCGAGTCGGCGTTGAGATACTTGCGAATGTCTTCCTGCGAATAGTTCGCCGCCATCAGCTTGTTGCGATCGGGAAAGTCGATTCCGTAAACGCACGGGTTCATGTGCGGCGGACAGCTCACCAGCACGTGAACCTCCTTCGCTCCGGCTTCCTTCAAATTGTTCACGCGCGCCTTGCAGGTCGTACCGCGCACGATCGAGTCGTCCACGATGATGACGCGCTTTCCCGTCACCAGATCGGGAATGAGGTTCAGCTTCACCCGCACGTTGAAGTCGCGGATGAGTTGCGTGGGCTGAAGAAAACTCCGGCCGATGTAGTGATTGCGCACGAAGGCCATCTCGTAGGAAATGCCGGACTCCATCGAATAGCCGAGCGCCGCGCAGTTGCCGCTGTCCGGCACTGGCACCACGACATCCGCTGGAATCGGGCATTCACGCGCCAACTCCCGGCCCATCTCCACGCGTGTTTTGTAAACATTCCGCCCGTTGATCGTGCTGTCGGGCCGGGCGAAATAGACGTACTCAAAAATGCAGAAGGCACGCCGCTCGTGTTCGGGCATGAACTTGATGCTGCGCAAACCTTTGTCGTCGATGATGACGATCTCGCCCGGCTCCACATCGCGCACGAACTTCGCGTGAATCAAATCCAACGCGCAGCTTTCGCTCGAAAGCACCCAGCCGTCGCCGAGCTTGCCAATGCACAGCGGCCGGAACCCGTGTGGATCGCGGACACCGATGAGTTCTGTCTCCGTCATGATGACCAGCGAGAAGGCGCCTTCAATCCGTCGCATCGTGTCGATGAGATTGTTCGCGTGTCCGTTCAGGCTCGGTTGCGCCATCAGGTGCAGGATGATCTCGCTATCGACCGTCGTCTGGAAAATCGAGCCCCTCGCTTCGAGTTGTTCGCGAAGGTGCGATGCGTTGGTGAGGTTGCCATTGTGGGCAATGGCAATTTGGCCTTTCGCACAATCCACGGTGAGGGGCTGCGCGTTGGTGATGTTTGATGATCCGGTGGTGGAGTAACGGGTGTGACCTACGGCCATCGCGCCCACGAGGCCGTGCAAGACATCCCCGTTGAAAATTTGCGACACAAGCCCCATGCCTCGATGCACGCGAAACTGCTTGCCGTCCGACGTGACGATGCCCGCGCTCTCCTGCCCGCGATGTTGCAGCGCGTAGAGACCGTAGTAGGTCAGTTCGGCGGCATTCGGGTGACCGTAAATGCCAAAGACGCCGCAATAATGTTTTGGATATTCGTGCATGGGCTGCTCAACGCGCGCGGACTATGCCACAGCGAAAAAACAAATCCAGTGCGTTGCGCGCTTTTGCGGGGTTGGATTATTTGGAACTCAGGAACTCAGGAAGGACTGAAGCGCATTTGCAAAATGGTTTGAACACGGACGTAACTGGCGGAGTGCGGAAGAGCGGTTGCATCATTGCGTTGTGCCCTTCGACCAATCGTTGCGCGAGCGGCGCAGGAACTCCGTGCGCTCGAAGCCGAAACGTTCGTAGAGCGTGTGCGCATCACGCGTGCGGAGGCATTGCGTGTTCGTCTGCAATTCCGGATGGGCCAACATGATCTCAACAATCCATTTGCCGAGGCCATGTCCGCGATGTTCCGGCGCGACGATGACATCGCAGAGGTAAGTGAAAACGGCGTGGTCGGTCACGGCGCGGGCGAAGCCGACTTGCTGGCCCGCGCGGAACAATCCGAAGCATACGGAGTTCTGAATCGCTCTGGCCGTGGACTCTCGTGAACGCTCGGCTGCCCAGTAAGTCGTCTTCAGAAGTGCGCAGACAACGTCCAAATCCAGACGCGCCGCGTCGTCCGTCAGCAGGTATTCGCCGCGCTCCCAGTTCACAATTTGCGAGTCGAGATGATTTGGCAGCGCGTCCGCCACGCGGCAACGGACTTGATGGATTTCATGCCCGCTTGATGAAGGAAGTCTCCGTCGAAATCAAGCGGCTGCTCGCCGTGCCGCTCGCGTGAGCTTGTCGAGCGCCTGTGATTTCAGCGCCTCGAAATATTCCGCGCTGTCGTTCAAACCGGCGGCGTGGGCGTAACGAATCAAGGGATTCAACAGCCACTCCTCCGTCGGCGTCAGTTTTGGTTCGAGAGAACCCTGGCGCAGACGCAGCCCGAGCCATTGCAAACTCGAAGGCACGTGATCGTCGTGCTGATGCGTGATGGCGAGGACGTTTTGCAAAATGACGTCGAACGATTCTTCGGCAGAATACGCGCGCACGGCGCGGCCGATGGCGACCACGTGCCCGGTGAGCGCGCGAATTT
>DATHKK010000405.1:0-5528 GCA_035489355.1 Candidatus Limnocylindria bacterium | reverse complement strand
GCTGGAAGCCCCGGCTCACTGGCAAGCACGGATGCTTGCCGCCACCGTGCGCGGGATGACCAGCCGATTGCCGCCAGAGTTCCGCTCCGCCATTTGAGTTACTCATTTGTCGCGGTAACGTGCAGCCGAGGAGCTATGGGAGATTTGCAAGTGGCAGAGATGGCGGCGCCAACGTGGCGTCGCATTGCCGCGATTCAAAAGATGGGTCTCGCATTGTTCCTCCTGCTGTTGCTCGCCGGGCTGGCTGGCTTGCTTGGAAAAGGTCCGCTGAGTTCGACGCGCGCTGGAGAGAAAGATTCTCTGCTCTGGGCGGACTATTGCCGGTTCGTGCGCTATCACGGCCCGACCGAAATTCAGATTCATCTTGGCGCTCCGCTCACCACGAACGGTTTGGTTCAACTTCAGATCAGCAAGGAGTTCGCGGCTGAGATGGAGATTGATCACGTGCAGCCGAAGCCCATCGAGATCACCGGCGGCGCGGATTCGTTCGTTTACGCGTTCAAGGTCAGGACCAACGAGACGGTGCAAATCACGTTGCAGGTGCAGCCGAACCATTTTGGAAAGTTAAACTATCAGATCGGTGTGGCGGGAGGGCCGTCGTTTTCGCTGAAGCACTTCGCCTATCCGTATAGGAGGAAAAGCATGGACTCAATCATTCGCGGACTGATCATTTACCTATTTCTGCTGATCGTATTTCGGTTCGCGGGCCGACGCACGCTGGCGAACACGACCAACTTCGATCTCGTGCTGTTGCTCATCATCAGCGAGGTCACGCAGCAGGCGATGGTGGACAATGACCATTCCGTGACGAATGGCGTCTTGCTCATTTTGACCTTGGTGATGACGACCCTGGGATTGTCGCAGCTCAAGCAACGGTTCCCGCGCGTTCGTCACGTGTTGGAAGGCATGCCGGTGGTGATCGTCAGCCAGGGAAAGCTCCGGCGCGAGCGGATGGACGAATTGCGCGTGGACGAAGATGAACTGCTCGAAGCCGCGCGCGCGACCCAAGGCCTCGAGTCGCTTCAGGAAGTCAAATACGCCGTCGTGGAACCGAATGGCGAGATCACCATCGTGCCGAAGAGGAATGAGAAAGGGTAGGGCGCGTTGCTCCGCGCGTGAGCGCCTTTATACCGGGCGTGCCACTCGTCTCGAAACAAAGTCGCTGCCCTCCAGATAAAATCGCAGCGGCAGATGCTCCGCGACCGAGAGGCCGATTCGCGTGGCCGTGACGACTGGACCACGGGTGCGGAGCAACTTCTTCACGTCAGGATTCTCGGCGATAATCAAACTGGAATTCAGCGAACAGAGATCGCCGCCATCGAATTCGCGTTCGATGTGCAAGGCGAGGCAGAGCTTCGAAGGGCCGGACGTGAGTTCCCGAGGTTTCACGACGGGACGATTTTGCTCCATCCACTCTGCACCGAAGGTCGGTTCAATGGCTCGAATCAACACGGCCTCCGCGATTTCCTTGTGCGCGCAAACGGCGTTGAAGCAGAAATAATTTCCGTAGATGAAATAGACGTAACCGCGGCCGGGCGGGCCGTACATCGAGCGGTTGCGCGGCGTCTGGCGACGAAAACCGTGACACGCCGGATCGTTGGCGAGGTAGCCTTCCGTTTCGACAATCGTGCCGCCAGCCCATGTTCCGCCGGGCGTGCGGCGTAACAAAAAGTGTCCAAGCAATTTCGGTGCGACCCGTTCCGCCGACGGCTCGTAAAACGAAGCGGGCAGGGGAGTGGGAAATTGCGAATGACGAATGGCGAATGACGAAGGCACGGCTGGGCTGGCGTGCGGCGCGGGCTAATTGTCAGGCGGCGGTTCCACGCGGCGCAGACCGACTTCGTGCGCGACGTCGTCAAACTCTTCGCGGCTGACGTTGTCGAGGGACTTGCCCTTCTTCGCGAGCTTCTCGGTGATCTTGACGGCTTTCTCGGTCATCTGATCGTGCGTCTCTTTGGAGCCGCCGACCAGGGCGAAGCTCGGGCCGGTCGTGACGCGCTTGTGGCCGTCGCTGTCGAGGCCGATGCCGAGCATCAAGGCTTTGCCCGTCTTGCTTTTCTTCGAAGAAGTCTTCGCCATGCCACAACGTAACGAGTGGAAAGCGTATGGTTCAAGATGAACTTCTCGCGGCTACCTGAAAATACTTTTCCCACTGCGCTCTTGGTATCGTAACCTCGCCTTGTTCACTCCGTCTGGTTTGCCGTGTTCGCCAAAATGAAATGGACCACTCTTCTGCTGAGCGCCTGGTTTGCGGGCGCAGCGGTGTTGTACGCGGATGATGACCAGAAGCCTTCTGGGGACCAGCGCGAAGGAAAGACGAAAGAAGGACGCAAGACCAACAGCAGTCCCGCGCGGGCCGAATGGGAGAAGCGCCGCGAGCAGTTGGAGAAAATGACGCCAGAGGAGCGTGAGGCCAAGCGCCAGGAACTCAAAGGGCGCTTGGAAAAGCGAATCTGCGATCTGAGATCCAAGGCCACCAACGGGATTATCACGCCGCAGGAAAAGCGTGAACTGGAACGGCGCGAACAGGTGTTGAAGCGGTTTGAGCAATCCGCGCCGGGCGGAGTCAAAGGAGAGCGCGCGGAGCCAAAGAAACCGGCGGCGCCTGCGCCACAGTAGGAAATAGTCATGAAAGCAAAATTATTTTTTTTCACCACATTGATTCTGGCCGTGCGGCTGAGCGCCGCGGACGCGGAAAAAACACCGAAGCGCCCGGCGACGGCGAATGCGCCGCAGCGCGAAATGACGCCGCCCGCGGGCGGCGTGTCCTACGAGCGGGTGCTCACGGAAGAGCAGCGCGGAAAGTTGCGTGAGTTGATGCAGGCCAAGGGCGGCAACTACCGTGAAACTTTTCAGAAATCAGCCCAGGCACGGCGCGACCTGCAAGAGGCTGTGTTCAATGGCAAGGCGGACGAAGCGTTCATCAAAGAAAAGACAGATGAGATCGCCAAGCTGGAAGCCGAGCAGTTGCGGGTGCGCATGACGGCGTTGTCGAAGATTGCGGAGACCTTCACGCCCGAACAGCGCGAGACGATCAAGGCGATGGGGACGCGTCTTCGTGATGCCCGCCCCGGCCTGGGCGCGGGCGCGCGCGAGCCCGAAACTCCCCGCCAGCGCGAGCCGGCCGCGCCGCCGCCGCCGGAGAAATAATTTTGTGATTGGTGAGTTGGGTTCACACGAGCCACCGCGGCTGCGGTGGCTTTTGCTTTTGCCAGCGCGGCCACGATGACCGATTCCTCCCACATGGAACGCAGCGATGCGGAGCTGATTGCCGCAGTGTTGAAAGGCGACATGGCGAGCTTTGAGCCGCTCGTGGCCAAATACTCGCCCCGGCTTTTCGCGACGGCCCGGCGTTATGCGCGGCGCGAAGATGAGGTCGAAGACGTCGTTCAGGAAATCTGGTCGAAGGCGTATCACAAGCTGTCGAGCTTCCGCGGGGATGCACCGTTTGAGCATTGGCTCATGCGCATGGCGGTGCGGACTTGCTACGATTTTTTGCGCGAGCACCAGCGCAATCGCGAGAACACCTTCACGGAACTAACGACGGAAGAGGACGATTGGATCGAGCGATTCATCGCCAGCCCCGAGGGAGCGAGCGAGCATGCGAAGGCCGCCAAGCAGCTTGTGCAGCGGTTGCTCGACATGCTGCCGCCGCCGGCGCGGCTCATCATTCAACTTTTGGAGATAGAAGACCGATCCGTTAAGGAGATTTCGGCGATGACCGGGTGGTCGGTGCCGCTGGTGAAGGTGCGGGCCTTTCGCGCGCGCGCCGAAATGAAAAAGTGTCTGGCCAGAATTGCGCGGGACAAGTACCTGTAACCGAGGATAAAAACGAGTCGTCTGTTCGCACTGCTGTTATGAACCTGGAAAACCTCCAACACAAATTGCTCGCGGCAGCACGTTCCGCCCCGGCGGATGGGCGTGTTCCTTTTGCTTTTGAGAAGCGCATCATGGCCCGGCTGGCGAGCGGTGCCCACGTGGATCAACTCGGCGCCTGGGGCGTGGCACTGTGGCGCGCGGCGATTTCCTGCGTGGCCATCATGGTCCTCTCTGGCGCGTGGTCGCTTTGGTCTAACTACGATCAGGGCAGCAACGAGTTCTCCCAGGAATTCGAGACGGCGGTGTTTGCCAGCGCCGGGTCGGTGGATGACGTCCAGTGAAAATTTGGAAGGTCATCCTGGCAACGATTGTGATTTTTGTCGCCGGCGCGTTTGCGGGCGGCCTTCTGGTCAAGCGACTCACGCCCCCGCCTCCGCCGCCGGTCCCTCCGATGTTTTCCCAACAACGCTTTCAGGAAAAGTTGAAGAAGGAGCTGCAGCTTACGGCTGATCAGACCAACCGCGTGGACAAAGTCTTCACTGAGAGCAATGCGCGCATTAAAATCATCTGGGATTTGCTCGGGCCTGAAATGCAAAAGGAGCGGAAGGAAACCTACGAAAACATCCGGGCGATCCTCGCGCCTGAGCAGCGAGAGAAATTCGAGCAGCTATTGAAGCAGCCGCATCGGCCCGATGGCCAGCGGCGCGGTCCGCGTGGGGGGGCGAACCTGACGAATTCCGCGAGTTCGTCAGGGAAGTAAGCGGGGCCGAAGCCTCAAGGCGGCACTCGCTTCTGTCATTTCCGCTGGTTCATTATTTCTTCCACCACCTCAGCCGCATGGCGTTTCCGATGACGACCACGTCCGACAACCCCATGGCCGCGGCACAGAGGATCGGACTCAGGAATCCTAACGCCGCGAGCGGAATGCCGAGCGCGTTGTAGAAGAACGCCCAGAACAGATTCTGTTTGATGGTGCGCAGCGTGGCTTGTGCCAGGCCGAGCGCTTCGGGAATGGCATGCACGTCGGACTTGAACAGCACGATATCGGCCGCCATCTGCGCGATGTCCGTGGCGCGTCCGACGGCGATGCCGAGATCGGCTTGTTCGAGCGCAGGCGCGTCGTTGATGCCGTCGCCGATGAACGCGACCCGGCGGCCCATCTGTTGCAGTGACTTCACAAACTCTGCTTTCTTTTCCGGCCGCACTTCCGCCGCGATGTTCGCGTCTTCAATGCCGAGCAATTTCCCGACCGTGCTCGCCGTGCGTCGATTGTCTCCCGTCACGAGATAAACCGCGTGGCCCGCTTGCTTTAACTCCTGCACGACTTCTGCGGCGCCGCTCTTCAACGTGTCTTGAAGTGCAAACAGCGCGGCGAGTTGTTGATCGATGGCAAGGCCCACCATCGTGGAGCCTTGCGAAGTCCGTCGGTCAATGAACTCTTGCGCGGACGAAAGATCGATTCCGAGCGAGGTCAGCCAGTTCAACGAACCGAGCCGAATGACAAGACTTTCAAATGTGCCTTCGACGCCAGATCCGGATTGTTCTCGCCATTCTTGCACATGGACATCTCCCGTCACCGTCGCGTTCTGCTTTTTCACCCAACTAACGATCGATTGGCTCAGCGGGTGATTCGAATATTGCGCTAGGGCCGCGGCCAGCGCACGTGCATCAACTTTCTCGGTGAACGCTTTGTAATCGGCAACCTCCGG
>DATHKK010000404.1:0-2389 GCA_035489355.1 Candidatus Limnocylindria bacterium | reverse complement strand
GGCCATCGAGTCATTGGCATCGACAATTTTGTCACCGGCGCCGTCGAGAACATCGATCACCTCGGCGGGAATCAGAATTTCAAATTCATCCAGCAGGACGTGACGGAGTTTATTTTTCTCCACGACCGCGTGGACTACGTCTGGCACTTCGCGTCGCCGGCATCGCCGATCGATTATCTCGAACTGCCCATTCAGACGCTCAAGGTCGGTTCGCTCGGCACGCACAAGGCGCTGGGGCTGGCGCGGCAAAAGGGCGCGCGCTTTTTGCTGGCTTCAACTTCGGAAATCTATGGTGACCCGCTCGTGCATCCGCAGCGCGAAGATTATTGGGGCAACGTGAACACCATCGGCCCGCGCGGTTGCTACGATGAATCGAAGCGCTTCGCCGAGGCCATGACGTTCGCCTACCATCGCGAGCACCAGATCGAGACACGCATCGTGCGTATTTTCAATACCTACGGCCCGCGGATGCGTTTGCGCGATGGCCGCGTGGTGCCTGCGTTCATGGGCCAGGCGTTGACCGGACGATCTTTGACGGTCTTCGGCGAGGGTCGCCAGACGCGCAGCTTCTGTTACTGCTCCGACTTAATCGAGGGCATCTATCGTTTGATGATGAGTGACACTCACGATCCTGTGAACATCGGCAACCCGCAGGAGTTGACGATTCTGGAATTCGCCGAACGCATCATTCGCCTGACCGAGTCGAAGAGCAAAATCATCTACAAGCCCTTGCCGCAAGATGACCCCAAGCAACGGCAACCCGACATCATGCGCGCGAAGACATTGTTGAAATGGGAACCCGTCGTGCAACTGGAGGACGGCTTGCGCCGCACGATCGAGTATTTCCGCGGAAGAGTTTGAGCGGACGATGAAGCTGCCTAGCGCGGCGGTGTAGCCGGGGCGGTGTTCGTTGGCAATGGGCCATTAACTCGCCAAGGAGCGCGCGAGGTTTGGCTGTGCGGTGACTCCCAGACCAGGGTCATTTTAGAACGCTCGCCCCGCTGAAAAGTCAGCTTACCGTCCGGTGTAGCCGTGGCCTCGTAGTATCCGGTCGGATAGTCTTCGCGCTTAACTCGCTGGCTCGCGACAAAGATGACGATGGTCAAAACGGCGAGTAGCGCGGCGCCCGCGAACACAAGTTTGCGTTTCATGTCATCGAATGGACACCGTGCTCATCGATTTTGTATGAACTTTCTCCGCGACCAGCGAAGCAATCATTTGGCTGCCTCATCAAGCGCCTTCACCACCATGCTCGCAGTCAATGCTTCGGGCAATACAAGAGGTTCTTTGGTCGCATCGCGCGGATACACCAAGACGAGCGGCACACCGGCGCGCTGGAAACGTTCGAGTTCCGCGCTAATAGCTGGCGGAAATTTCGTGTAGTCGGCAAGCAGCGCCACTGCATTGATCTCTTTGAGCTTGGCTCGCACACCATCGCTTTCCAGCGCGGGCTTCACGATTGTATTGCACGTCACGCACCAGTCCGCGGTGAAGTCCACGAGGATGGGCCGGCCGTCGGCACGGAATTTTGCGACGGTCGCCGGGCTCCAGCGCTGCCAAGCGATGCCGTCGGGCGCTTCCTGTAACGGGTTGGATTGTTCCGCGTCACCGAGGATCGGCTCTCGCCAACGAAGCTTGTTCTCTACCGCGTAAAAGATCCCACCGCCCAGCAGAAGCAGCACCACCACGAGTGAAACGCCCCGTCTAGCACGACCGCGTTGCACGAACTCACCATAGACCCACGCGGCGAGCGAAACCACGACGAGAAACACGCCGAGCCACCACACGCGTTTGCCGTAATGCGTGATCGTAAGCGTGAACAGCCAGACCGCCGTCGCGAGCAGCGGAAAGCCCATTGCAACTTTGAAGCGCTCCATCCAGGCGCCGGGCTGGGGCAGAAACTTCAGCCACGCGGGATTCCAACTGAGCACGAGGTAAGGCAAGGCCAGACCGAGTCCAATCGTGATGAAGAACAACACGATGATGTGGGCTGGTTGTGCAAAGGCGAAACCCAATGCCGCCCCGAGAAACGGCGCGGTGCAAGGTGTCGCTAGTACTGTCGCCAGCACGCCGTTCATGAAAGCCCCCGCGCTGCCGTGTTGTGACGCCGCACCACTGGCTGCTCCCATCGCGCCACTGCTGAGCGTGATTTCAAAAACGCCAAACAGGTTCAACGCCACCAGCGTGACGACGACCGTGAGAATGACGATGAACTGCGGATTGCTGAATTGCATGCCCCAGCCCGCCTTTTGCCCCGCCGCCTTCACACCGATCACGATTCCAGCCAGTACGAGAAACGAGACGATGACGCCCAACGTGTAGAGCAAGCCGAGCGCGCGCACGCGGGGCGGGTGTTCGCGGCTTTGATTCACGAAGCCGAGAATCTTCA
>DATHKK010000403.1:0-3860 GCA_035489355.1 Candidatus Limnocylindria bacterium | reverse complement strand
ATGAATGGCGGCGTCACTTCCGCGGCGACGCGCGCGTGAAGGACGACAGCGCCGTGACCGATGCGGACATAGCTGCGCACAGCCTGATCCTTTGGGGCGACGCGGACAGCAACGTATTGATCGCGAAAATGAAGGACCAATTGCCGATCCAATGGACTGCTGAAAACGTGACGGTGGGCGCGAAACAATTTCCTTCGGCGAACCACGTTCCGTTGCTCATCCATCCGAATCCACTGAACCCATCACGCTACGTGGTGTTGAATAGCGGCTTCACTTTCCGCGAATACGATTACCTGAACAACGCACGGCAGGTGCCGAAGCTGCCCGATTGGGCCGTCGTGGATGTAAAAACGCCGCCGGGTTCACGCTGGCCGGGAAAAGTGGTGGACGCGGGATTTTTTGGCGAACGTTGGGAATTGACGAGCGGCAAATAGCCGGACTTAAACCGTCAAAATTTCCTTCTCCTTCGCCGCGAGGTTCGCGTCGATCTTCGCCGTGTATTGGTCCGTAAGCTTTTGCACTTCGGCTTCGGCTGTTTCGACTTCCTCTTCGGAGACGCCGCCGTTCTTGGACTCCTTTTTGATCTGCTCCATTGCATCGCGCCGCACGTGACGGACGGCGACGCGCCCATCTTCAGACATCTTGCGCGCGATCTTCACCATCTCCTGGCGGCGTTCCGTGCTGAGTTCGGGCAACACGATGCGAATCATTTTCCCCTGCACCACGGGATTGATTCCCAGATTCGATTTTTGGATCGCCTTCTCGATCGGGCCGGTGGTGGTCACATCCCAAGGCTGGATGAGCAGCATGCGTGACTCGGGTGTAGTGATGCCGGCCAGTTCGCGGATGCGCATCTGTGAACCGCCATAGACCTCGACCATGATGTTTTCAACGAGCGCCGGCGAGGCCTTGCCCGTTCGCACCCCAGCGAACTCGTGCTGCACGACCTCCTCGGTCTTCATCATCTTCTCTTCCGCTTCCAACAAAATGTCGTCGAGTGCCATACGTGCGGGACGATAAGAACGGCAAGGTGAACATTCAACTTGGAACATCGGACAGACTTCGGAGCGGACGCAGATCGATCGAACGTGGCCAAAAACCGTTGATGGTGGGGCACGTCACTACGCGCGCGCCGTGAACGGGAATAGACGCCCCGACTTCGGAAGATTACGACTCCACCCCGGCGCGCGCGCGGAGCGACGCACCTACCGTCTACGTGGCCGCACCATTCAAAGGCCATTCGATCAGCGTGCTGTAGCGTGAACCTTTTGGAGAAAGTTCGCTTCGGATCAGTTCGAGTCCTTCGACGTGCCAGGGAGTGAAGGCGGCCAAAGTCATCTTGCTCAAGACGGCATCGACTCCACATCCGCGCTCGCGAAAGCGCCCGAGCGTCACGTGTGCATTGAACTCGCGCTCTTCCTGATGCTCCGCAAACGGACCAGCGGCGGCGCGCACCGCCTCAGCAAGTGACTTCAGTTCCGTGGCGCCCTGGCCCGCACCAACCCACAGCACTCGGTTCCCGAACGAACCCGCATCAACAAGGCCGAGTTTAAAGCTGCGGTGTACCTTCGCTGTCGCCGCGAGAACTTTGCTGAGCTGCGGAAGTTCGCTCGCGCGCACGTTGCCAAGAAACTGCAGCGTCAGGTGCATGGCTTCCGGGCGCGTCCACGTGACATCGTGGAATTCATGCTTGAGTTGCGCCTGCACGGAAATGAGTTGCGCGATTACGCCTGCCGGAATTCGCACCGCCACGAAAGCGCGAATGCGCTCGGTCAATTCAGTCGCGAAAATTTCAGGGCTCAAGCAGATGCTTCAGATCAGCGACGAGCGTATCCACGTCTTCGAGGCGCGTGTCCCACGAACACATGAAGCGGCAGCCGCCCGCGCCAATGAACGTGTAGAACATCCATCCCTTGGCCCACAGACCTTCGATGGCGAGGCGCGGCAGTTCGGCGAAAACCCCGTTCGCCTGGCGCGGCGAGAGAAACTTCACGCCGGGAAGACTGCGCAACGAAGTTTCCAAGTAAGCGGCCATCGTGTTTGCGTGTTGGGCGTGCCGCAGCCACGCGCCGTTTTTCAACATCCCGACCCACGGTGCGGAAAGAAAACGCATCTTGGAAGCAAGTTGTCCGGCCTGCTTGCAACGATATTCAAACTCATTCGCCAGTTCGCGATTGAAGAACACGACCGCGTCGCCGACGGCCATCCCGTTCTTCGTGCCGCCGAGGCAAAGAACATCTATGCCCGCCTGCCACGTGATTTCCTTCGGCGCGCACCCCAGCGACGCCACGGCATTCGCAAAGCGCGCGCCGTCCATGTGCATGCGCAACTTGTGGGACTTCGCCTTCGCCCAGACGGCTTTGATTTCGTCCGGCGTGTAAACGGTGCCGAGTTCGGTTGCCTGCGTAATGCTCACGACGCGCGGCTTGGGAAAATGAATGTCGGTGCGCTTCTTCACCATGCGCTCGACGCCGGCGGGTTCGATCTTGCCGTCAGTTCCCGGCACGAGGAGAACCTTGGTTCCATTCGAGAAAAATTCCGGCGCGCCGCATTCGTCCGTTTCCACGTGCGCCACTTCCGAGCAGAGAATGCTGTGATACGACTGGCAAAGGGCAGCCAGGGAGAGCGAATTTGCCGCCGTGCCGTTGAAGGCAAAGAACACTTCGCAATCCGTCTCGAAGATCTCGCGAATTAGATCCGCCGCTTGCCCGGTCCACTTGTCATCACCGTAACTGCGCTCGTGCCCGGCATTGGCCTCTTCCATGGCGAGCCACGCTTCGGGGCAAATGCCGGCGTAATTGTCGCTGGCGAATTGGCGTCGATGATTCGAATCGGCGCGGCCGAATTGAACGCGAGTTTGCGATCCACTGATGGGTTGCATGACGGGCGAGGATTACTCCGGGAGGAAAAGCTTACGAGCACTTCTTCGTACACGAGCCGCGCCGTTGGAACTCCTCGCAGCTCGCGGTGATTTGCAGACGCTGCGTCTTCACCGCGAAACCGAGCTTGTGCGTGATCTCGTTCTCCAGGCGCGAAATCTGGTCGCTCTCGAACTCCACGATTTTCTCGCAGTCCTCGCAGATGATGTGGCTGTGGTTCGGATGCTCGGCGTAGTTTGGATCGTAGAATTTGTGGTCTTTGCCAAAATCCATTTCGCGCACCAGCCCGCTCTCCGTGAGCAGCGGCAAGGTGCGATACACCGTGGCGCGTGAAACGGATTTGTCGCGGGCGCGCGACCATTCGAGCAATTGATCCGCGGCGAAATGTTCCTCCGTGCTGAACACCGATTCGATGATGGCCTGCCGTTGCGAAGTCATGCGCAAACCCTTCGTCGCGAGGAAAGCGATGAAACGATCTTTGGCGGCTTGTTTGGTGGCGCACGGCACGGGCGCACTATATTTCACGAGGCATTCAAGTCAACGCACCCGCGGCGGACAGCTTCTTTCCGATTCAAACGCAGCACCGCGTCTGCAAAGCTGCCGCGTGCAGACCGAGATCATCAACACCGGCAGCGAACTGATGCTGGGGCGCGTGCTGAACACACATCAGCAATGGCTTTGCCGGCAGCTTTCTGATTTGGGCTACGGCGTGACGCGCCAGGTCGCCGTTTCCGATGAAGGTTCACGGATTCAAACTGCCGTTCGCGAATCGCTAGTGCGCGCGGACTTGATCATTACCACGGGCGGACTCGGACCGACGAGCGACGATCGCACGCGCGACCTCATCGCGGAAATGCTCGGCGCCGATCTCGTCTGCAACGAAGAAATTCTGTCGTGCATCACACATTTTTTCACGTCACGTCAACGCCGGATGCCGGAGAGCACGAAAATTCAAGCCATGATTCCTCGCGGCGCGGTTGT
>DATHKK010000402.1:0-2374 GCA_035489355.1 Candidatus Limnocylindria bacterium | reverse complement strand
GGCGTAAAAACGGTCCACGCCGAGGTTGCCCAGGAAAATCGCCAGCAGCAGCGCCACGAGCCAATCACGCCTGGAGGTTGCGACCGGAGGAATTGGAGTTTGCCCATCACTCATTTTGAGTCTCCCGTTGTTGGTAGTTTCTCCGCGTGCGTTCGGAGCGGATTGCCCAGCATGTTAGCGAAGCGAGAATACAAATCAACGAGTGATTCCATCCGTCGGGCGCGGCGCCGAAAACCATTTCCACGCTCGCGTTCGCGCCGTTCGTTGCGCTAACACACCTGCATGGCAACGCCTTCGTTCCGCTGGCAATTCGCGCTCGCGCTCGCTTTTCTCTTCTCAAGCTGCGCTCGGCCGCGCGTGTCGCCGGACGCTGCGTTCAATCGTCTCGCGGATGAATACCTCGCCGGCTATTTCGCCTGGCGGCCCGCCTTCGGAATGTCGCTCGGCCTGCACGAATACGACGGGCGCATCACCGATTACAGTCGCGCGTCGATGGATGCGGAGTTGCTCCGCTTGAAAGAGTTCGATGCGAAGCTGGCGCGCATCCATATCAAAAAATTAACTCGCGAAGCCGCGTTCGATTACCGGCTTTTGCAGGCGAACATTCGCAACGAGATTTTCGGCTTCGAACAAATGCGGCCTTACACACGCAACCCGATGACATACGCCGGGGCGATCGATCTCACGCAATATGTGAAGCGTGACTTCGCGCCGCTGGCCAATCGTCTGCGCTCAATCATCGCCATCGAGAAGCAGACGCCCATTCTCTTCAGCGCCGCGCGCGCGAATCTCGATCGCGTGCTGCCGAAGCCCTTCGTGGAGACGGCGATCGACATCGCGGAAGGCCAGATCGCCTTTCTGGAAAAAGATCTGCCGCTCGCGGTGAAGGAGGTGAAGGACGACGCGCTCTTGGCCGAGTTCCGCGCCGCCAATCGCATCACGCTCACCGAGATCAGCAACTTCGTGGCGTGGCTTAAGCGCGAACGACTGCCGAAGGCCGATCAAAGCTTCGCGCTGGGCCGCGAAAAATATCGCGAGATGATGCGGCTCACGGAGTTCGTCGAGCTTTCGCCGGAGCAAATCCTCGAACTGGGCTTGCGTGAGTTGAAGGCGGAGCAAAAGAGATTTGCCGACGCGGCGCGCACTATCGATCCGAACCAACCGGCACATGATGTTTTCAAGACGATTCAGAAGGACCATCCCACGCCGGAAGGATTGATTCCCGACACGAAGAAGAATCTCGAGGCCATCCGCGAGTTCGTCGTCGCGCGGAACATCGTCACGATTCCGTCCGACGTGCGAGTGCGCGTCGAGGAAACGCCGCCGCCGTTTCGCCGCACGAGTTTCGCCTCAATGGACGCGCCCGGTGTATTCGAGACGAAGGCGACGGAATCGTATTACTACGTGACGCCCACGGAACCCGAGTGGCCGGAGAAGCAAAAGGACGAATGGCTCACCGCGTTCAACTACTACACGACAGACATCGTGACGATCCACGAAGCGTATCCCGGCCATTACGTGCAATTTCTAGCGCTGAAGGATTCCGGCGCGACGCGGCTCTCGAAAATATTTTCCAGCTACGCATTCGGCGAAGGCTGGGCGCACTACACCGAGCAGATGTTGCTGGACGCAGGTTTCCCGCCGAGAGGCGCAAAGCCGTCACGAGAAGATGAACTTCGCGCCGCTCGGTATCGTCTCGCGCAATCGGACGAAGCGTTGCTGCGGCTTTGCCGCCTGTGCGTTTCAGTCAAACTCCACACGCAAAACATGAGCGTGGAAGACGCCACAAAGTTCTTCATGGACAACTGTTATTACGAAGAGAAAACGGCGCGGCAGGAAGCGGTTCGTGGAACGTTTGACCCGGGGTACCTGAATTACACGCTCGGCAAGCTGATGATTTTGAAACTGCGCGCCGACTGGCAGGCGCAACAAGGCGCGCGCTACACGCTGCAAAATTTCCACGACGAACTGCTCCGCCACGGCGCGCCGCCGTTGCCGCTTTTGCGCGAGCGAATGCTCAGGGATGCGAAACGGTGGCCGGACATCCTTTGAGGACTCGCGGAAAATCGGATTCAAGCCAGGGACGCATTCAGCTTTTTGAGCACAGTCGGTAACCCCGTTTTTCAATCGCGGAACGAGGGAACACGCACTCGAAAATCGAGACGCGCCCAGGCGCGGCTTTGCGAAGTGTTCGGCATTGACTCGCTGCCAGCGAACACATGGACTCTCGCGCGTGACCAGAACGCCGCGCATTTCAGTGCTGATTAGCAGCTACAACAACGCGCGTTTCGTGGCCAGGAAACTCGCGGAGATCAAAGCCCAAACGGCGTTCGCCCAAGCGGAATTCATTTTCATCGAGACGGCGTCGCCCGAA
>DATHKK010000401.1:0-6308 GCA_035489355.1 Candidatus Limnocylindria bacterium | reverse complement strand
GGGCGGTGTCGATCACCGGAAGCGCTGCGGCGGCGGCAGCGGACAGCATCCAGCCGGCGCGCTCCTTCAACGCCAGTTCTGCAGTGGCGCGCGTCGCGACGTTTGAATCAACGAGACGGACAATCACTTCGCGCAGCAACGTTTCGCTGCCCGACGACGCGGCGTGAGTGACGAGGAAAATTCGCAAATCTTCATCCGTGCCCGATGAGAGTATTTCCACCAACGCTGAATCGATCGCCGGCTCATGCTGCATCATGGCCTCCACGATCGCTTGGGCGGCGATGGATCGGATGCGGGAATCTTCGTCGCAGACGGCGCGTTGCAACGCTGCGACGGCCCGTGCGTCTGGGAAACGCCCGGCGCTTTCAATCGCCTTTTCGCGAACGAGCGTATTCGGATGGGCGAGCGACTTCTCCAGCATTTCCCACGACATCGTGGGCAAAGCCGGGCTGGTGCTGTGCTGATCAGCTTCCATGCATGTCAGGAATTTGAAATCACCTTTAGGAATCGGGTTGTTTCGAACGCTTCTTAAGCTGGCGCCACCGAACAAATGCCCTCTCTGTGCGAGACGGCAACGTGCTGCCAGTTTGCAACCGGCAGTCCGGTTCCCTTCGCTCCAACGCGCTGGATAGGAAAATTCACGCGTTCTGAACTCAGCGTGCTTTCTGCCAGTTGCAAACCGGCAGTACGTTGACCAATGCCTTTTCCCGCTGCTTGCACCGCGCGTGGCGATGCGCCAAGCTATGCGCCTCATGCTCAATGCTCTACGCTCTTCTGGTTTGTTGGCGGCGCTGGCCGCCCTCAGCACAGTGTTTTGTTCCCACGCGCAGGTCCGCTCGGATGGGTTTATTGATCCCACTTTCGGGTCGGTTTGTTTGTCGAATGCGGGCGCCCTGGCACGGGCCATCAGCGTACAGGATGATGGAAAGGTTTTTGTCGGGGGAGACTTCAGCAGTTCATGCGGTAACGCGGTCGTCCGTTTGCGGACGAATGGCACCACCGATACGTTCAACTCACCTTTCTTCGCCGGCGATCAGGTGAACGCGCTGGCGGTGCTCTCCGGCGGAAAGGTCCTCGTCGGCGGTAATATGAGGAACGCCGGAACGGCCTTTGGCGTGGCGCGGTTGAACGCCAACGGAACGCTGGACAACATTTTCCAGCGCACCGTCCCTGGACTGGCGATTGTCATCAATGCGCTCGTGGTCCAACCGGACAACCGAGTTGTGGCGGCGGGTTACGACTTTAGCGTTGCGGGCCAATTCGCCGGTGTCGTGTTGCGCCGCAATGAGAACGGATCTGTGGACGGCACCTTTACGCAGGGCACCACGATGCGCACGGTCGAGAATCAGATCAGCGCGCTGGCGCTGCAATCCGGCAAAATTTTAGTGGGCGGCACGTTCACGAATTACAGTTCCAATATCACCCTCAAGCGCGACGGAATCGCGCGCTTGAATGCGGACGGCAGCCTCGATACCTCGTTTAACCCGCTCTTCAGCAACAGCCGTATTTACGCGCTTCTCGTGCAGCCTGATAACAAGATTCTCGTCGCAGGAGAGTTTGACGTGGATGGCGGCACGCGAATGCTGACGAGGCTCAATCCGAATGGTGATCGTGACACGGGCTTCACTAGCATCAACACCGTGGGCGGCGCGGTTGGGCTTTCTCTCGCGCTCGAAGACAATGGAAAAATTCTCCTGGGCCAAAGCTTCGGTGTGATGCGGCTCACGACCAATGGCGCCCTCGACACGACATTCGGTCCGCGCAATGACGCCAACTCGCTCGGCACGGCGGCAGTGCCGGCGGCCGCCCTGGCGCTTACGGCAGAAGACCAGATCCTCGTGGGCGCAGGCATTGTTTCGGATGACATCAGATCACGTCGCGCGATCGCGCGGCTCTTTTCGAACATCCCTCCTGCGCCGGTGATTCTCACCAACCCGGTTTCGTTGAGCGTCGAGGCCGGAAGCACGGCGACCTTCTCCGTCATTGCCACCGGCGCGCCGCCGGTCACGTATCAGTGGCGCAAGAACGGAGCGGCAATTCAAAACGCGACTGAATCCACGCTGACGTTCGTGAACGTGAACTCGACGCACGCGGGCAATTACACCGTGGTGGTGTCGAATCCGGGCGGCTCGGTGACCAGTGACGTCGCGCAGTTAGCGGTGATTTTTCACACCAGTCCGCTCGACATCCGCATCGAGGGCAATGGAACCGTGACGCCGAACCTGGATGGCAAGCCACTTGAAATCGGGCGCACCTTCACGCTGACCGCCAAGCCGGGACGCGGCAGTCTCTTCAGCCACTGGTCGGGTTTTGAATCGAGCACGTCGCCGGTGCTGACCTTCATCATGCAGACCAACGAATTGTTGCAGGCAAACTTCGTGGCCAGTCCGTTCATCCCGGTGCTGGGCGTTTACAACGGATTGTTTTTCGACACAAACGCACCGGCGCACGAGAACGCCGGCAGCTTCAATCTCAAGCTCGATGAGCGTGGCGGCTTTTCCGGGACGCTGCGAAACGGCGCGAAGCCGCGGAAGTTCAAGGGCGTGTTTTCTTTGGCGAACGTGGCGCAAGTTGCCGTGCCGGCGAGCGGCGCGCAGCCGGCGTTGAATCTGGCTCTGCAGATCGACACGGCGAATGGCATCATCACCGGCACCGTCTCGAACGGCGTGGCAAATTCCTGGCTGGTCGCGGACCGCAATCCATTCTCGTCGCCGTCGCCATCGCCGTTCGCGGGAAGTTACAATATCGTTTTCCCCGGATCAGAAAATCCCGCAGGCGATGGCTTTGGCACTTTGAAAGTCAGTTCCAGCGGCAAGGTGTCGGGCAATGGAACGTTGGCAGACAAAAGTCCATTGAAGGTGTTGAGCGCCACAGCAGTGGCCGGGCGTGTGCCGGTGTATGTGTCGCTCTATCGCGGCGCCGGTTCGTTGTTCGGCTGGCTGACGTTGACGAACGAGAACGGTTTGGCTGGTCCGATCTGGTGGACCAAGCCGGGCAGCGCGGGCGGCGCATTTTATCCGGAAGGTTTTACGAACGAGATCGAAGTGCTGAGCGAACTCTACATTCCGAAACCGACGGGCGTGCCCGTTCTGCCCATCGCCGACGTGGAGATTATTGTAGTGGGCGGCAACAGCCTTTCGTTCACGAGCTCCGCGACTCTTGGCAGCGACAACAAACTGGCAGGTGACAATCAACTCACGCTCACGCTCGTGCCCGCGAAGGGAACTTTCAGCGGATCGTTCGCCGATCCATTGAGCGGAAAAAAGCGAACGATCAAAGGCGTGGTGCTTCCGAATCGGAACGAAGCGCACGGCTCGTTCTTCGGCACGGACGAAAGCGGACGCGTGGTTGTGGACGCCGCTCCGTGACTTTTCGCGCCGAAATGTTTTCACGTTTCACGCTTCGCATTTGGCGCTACAACCGCCACGCATGAATCGAACCGCAGTCATCACCGGGGCCGGCAGTGGCGTGGGCCGCGCCACGGCCATCGCGCTGGCGAAACAACATTGGCGCGTGGCGCTGCTCGGGCGCACCAAAGCGTCGCTGGATGAAACCGCGCGTCTGACGGGCCTCAACGCTCCGGAGATTCTCGTCGTCCCTTGCGACATCACGCAAATGGAGCAAGTGCGGCAGATGGCCCGCGCGGTCCTGGAACTTTTCAAGACCGTGGACGTCCTCGTGAACGCGGCGGGGACGAACGCGCCCAAGCGTTCGCTCGAAGTGCTTTCGCTCGAGGATTATCACGCGATGATCGATACGAACCTGCACGGCGCGTATTATTGCCTCCAGGCTTTTCTCCCGCAGATGCGCCAGCGCAAGACGGGCACCATTGTGAACATCGTTTCGGATGCGGGTAAACAGGCGAGTCCCAAAGCGGGTCCCGGCTACGTCGTCTCCAAGTTCGGCCTCGCGGGCCTGACGCAAAGCATCAATGCGGAAGAGCGCGGGAACGGTATGCGCGCCTGCGCCATTTTCCCTGGCGACATCGACACGCCGTTGCTGGACAAACGTCCTTCGCCGCCGCCGGCCGAGGCGCGCGCGAAGATGATGCTGCCCGAAGACATCGCCGCGTGCGTGCTGCTCGCCATCAACCTTCCGCCGCGCGCGATTGTGGAAGAGATCATCGTGCGGCCACAGTAACGTGCCGGCAGCATCTTGCCGGCTTTGCTCATGAACGACACGATCGCGCGCTACGAAAAAATGGTGGAGCAGTTTCCGCAGAATGAATTGGGACGCTTCAGCTTGGGCAAGGCGCTGTTCGATGCCGGCGATTTCGCGCGCGCGAAGGAACATCTCCAGGTGGCGCTCGCGAAAAAGCCCGATTGGATGGTAGTGCAGATTCTCATCGGCAAAAGCGATCTGGCGCTCGGGGACAAAGCTTCCGCGAAGGCGGCATTTCAGCGCGCTCTCCAGCTTGCCATCGAACAGCACCACGAAGGCCCGCAGGCTGAGATGGAACAGACGTTGGCAGAGTTGGATTGAACCGAAACGGTCCAAGGTACCAAGGCAGGCGATTCCGTCGTTGTTACTCGCAAATGAATTTGCGAACGTCTCGTTTACGCATGAGCACATACACTCTCGCCCGCATCATCGGAGTGGCGATCTTGATCTTCATCATCGCGATCATGGCGTCGTCCGGGACCTACGTCGTGCATCCCGGCTACCGCGGCGTGGAAGTCACGATGGGAAAAGTCACGCAGGCGCCGAAGAAGGAAGGCTTCGGTTTCAAGATGCCGATGATCACGCGCATGGAGAGCATTTCCATTCGCCAGCAGACGGCGGAAGATCAGGCGCAGTGTTATTCTTCCGATCTCCAGCAGATTCACGTCGATCTGCGCGTACTCTATCGCGTGCCCGAAAGTTCGGTGGTGAAGCTCTACCAGGATTACGACGGCGAACCCTTTCAGAGCCTCGTCGCGCCGCGCGTCCATGAAGCATTGAAGGAAGTCGCGGCCCTCCAGAGCGCGGAGCAAATCGTGAAGAGCCGCGAGCAAATCAAAACCAAGGCGCTGGAACTGGCGCGGCAAAAGATCGGCACGTTGCTGGTGATCGAGGACATCGTCATCCAAAACATCCGTCTCACGAAGGAACTCGAACACGCCATCGAGGCCAAGATGGTGCAGGAGCAGGAGGCGCAGCGCTCAAAGTATCTTCAACAGCGCGCGCAGATTGATGCTGACACGTCCGTCATCAAGGCGCGTGGCGAAGCGGAATCGATTCGCATCCGCGGCGAGGCGCTGAAGAACAATCCTGCGTTCGTGGAATTGCAGGTCGTCGATCGCTGGGACGGCGTCGCGCCGCTCGTCATTGGCGGAGCCCAGGGATTGATGCTCCCACTGAACGATTTGGAAAAACAAAGACCCAATGCCACCCAAGTACCACAACGCGCCGTCGGGCGCCCAACCAGGTAATCGCATGAACTACGGCATCGGAAAAATTATCGCCGCGGGCGTGCTCGTCTTCATCGCCTTCGTGCTCATGGCGGCGTCGAGTTACATCATTGAGCCAGGCACGCGCGGAATCAAAGTCACCTTGGGCAAGGCCGAGGATGGATTCATTGCGGAAGGCTTCGGCTGGAAAACGCCGATGATCACGCGTGTCCATCCGGTGAACGTCAAGCAACGCACGGCGAAGCTGAAGGCCGACTGCTTCTCGTCCGACCTCCAGCAAGTCGGCATCGACGTGCGCGTGCTTTATCGCATCCCGGAAAATTCCGTGGTGCAGATTTACAAACAGTTTGCGGGCGATCCATTCGACAGCCTCGTCGCACCGCGTGTGCAGGAAGCATTGAAGGAAGTGACGGCGGGACAGACGGCCGAGCAGATCGTGAAGAACCGCGAAAAGATCAAACAGGCGGCGCTCGCCTCCGCGAAGACGAAGATTGGCAACATTGTTTCCGTGGAAGAAATCGTGATTCGCGACATCGATCTCTCGGCGGAACTGGAACGCGCCATCGAAGCGAAGATGGTCGCCGAGCAGGAAGCCAATCGCGCGCGCTTCACCCAACAGCAGACCGAAGTCGAAGCGCAGACGCACATCATTCGCGCCAAAGGCGAGGCGGAAGCCATCAAGGTGCGCGGCGAGGCGCTCAAGCTGAACCCGGCTTTTCTGCGACTGCAAATCGTCGAGAAATGGAATGGCAAATCGCCGCTTGTGGTGCCGGCCGATCCGAAAAACAACGGCGCGAAACTGTTGCTGCCGCTGGGTGAAGCCGAAATCGTAATGCCATGAACCCTCGCTGGCGGGCGGCGTTTATCGTTCTGTTTCTCGTGCTGGTCGCCGGACTGTTGCTGGCATTCTTCCGACCC
>DATHKK010000400.1:0-3439 GCA_035489355.1 Candidatus Limnocylindria bacterium | reverse complement strand
GCATGACGTCGGCGGGCGACTGCGCCGTGAAGAGCGCGGCAGATGCGACCGCCTACACGCGGTTCGCGTTAGGGCCGCCGCGACCCGCGCTGCGGGAGGGAAGCGGCTGGTATTTTGCGGCCGGCGACCTGTGCATGACCGCTTCGGACCTGGCGCGCTGGGATGCGGCGTTTCTCAACAGGCAAATCCTCACGGCGAAGTCCTACGAAGAATTCACACGCGAAGTGAAGTTGAAGAACGGAGCCGCAACCCACTACGCGCTCGGGCTGCGATTGGGTGAAATGGCCGGAACGCGGATGGTGAGCCACGGTGGAGAGGTGTCGGGCTTCTTGGCGATGAATAGCGTCTTTCCAAAGAAAAAGATTGGCATCGCCGTGCTGTCGAACGAAGATAATGTGGGACTAGTGGGTGCAGTGACGGCCGGGATCGCCTCAGAACTGCTGGATCCCCAAGGTGGGAACGCGCAAAGAGACGCGGAGGTGCGCGCGATACTGGAAAATCTGCAGCAAGGGAGAATCGAGCGCGCGCGCTTCACCACGCATGCGAATGCGTATTTTGTGGAACCGGCGCTTGGAGACTACAAGACATCGCTCGCGCCGCTCGGAAAACTCGTAGTCCTCAACCGGCAAAGCGAGCAGCTGCGGGGTGGCATGACCCATCTCTCCTATCGGGCGCATTTTCAAAAGAACACGGTGGCGCTGAACATTTATGTGACCACGGATGGGAAGTTTGAGCAGTTTCTGGTAGAAGAGGTATTTTAAAAAGCAATGAATTCGCGGCGCAGATTTCTGGGACAATTTGCCGGCAGTATCGGAGGCTTGGCGGCGCTGCCGGAGGCGGTGCGGGGCGCGAATCAGCGTATCCGTTTTGGAATTATCGGCTACGGCGCGCGCGGCGAGGACATCGTGCGGGACGCGCTCAACTGCCCGAACACCGAGTTTGCGGCCGTGTGCGATGTCTACACCGAACAACGCGAGAAAGCCAAGCTGATATCGCCCGCAATCAAAACGTTCATCGATCATCGCTTGATGCTCGAAGAAAAAGACTTGGACGCGGTGCTGATTGCCACTCCGCAGCACCTGCATTGCCAGCATTTTGTGGATGCCATCGAAGCCGGTAAGCACGTCTACCAGGAGAAGACGATGGCGTTCACGGTGGAGCACGCCAAACGCATGCGGGCGGCGTACGAACCGGTGAAAGCGAGGCAGGTGGTCGAGATAGGGCACCAAGCCTGCTCGTCCGGAAACGTAGTGGACGTAAAGAATTTTCTCGAAGGCGGCAAGCTCGGAAAGATCACGGCAGTGGACGCGACCATGTACCGCAACACGCCGCACGGGAAACCGCAATGGTCGCGAGCGGTGCGGCCGGGCATGAATGCGGAAAACATCGTGTGGAACAAATTTCTAGGCGAAGCTCCCAAGAGCCCTTTCGATGCGAACCGGTATCTGAACTGGCGCTTCTTCTGGGATTATTCGGGCGGCAACGTTTACGAGAATATGTGCCACCAGGTGGCGTTCTGGTACAAGGTACTGGACTTGAAGATCCCACAGGCGGTGACCATGACCGGCGGCCTGTACCTCTGGAAAGACGGGCGCGAAGTGCCGGACACGATGAATGTCTCGATGACTCAGCCGGAGGAGATGTTGTTCAGTTGGATATCGGGATTCGGCAACGCAAGCCTGGGAATTACCGAACAGGTACTCGGCACGGATGGCACGATATTGCGCGGGCCGCAGCTTCGCTATTTGCCGGAAAAGGTGAACTCGCCGAACGGCGCGGCGTTGACCGGCGAGACGCCGACGCCGGCATCGGCGCACATGAAGAATTTTATGGAAGCGATCCGCGAGGGCAAAGAAGTGAATTGTCCATTTGACCTTGGATTTCGCGTGTCCATCGCGTGCCGTATGGCGGTGGAAAGTTATCGGCAGGGGCGGACGATGCGCTGGGATGCGGTGCGCGAAGAGATTGTGTAAGCCGTGATCGAGTGGCTGCGCAAGTATTGCCTTTCGTTCCCCCATGCGACCGAGAGCATCCAGTGGGGTGAGCACCTGGTTTTCAAGGTCGCGGGCAAGGTCTTCGCAATCACCGCCTTTGAACCGTCACAAAATATTTTGACAATCAAGTGCGCGCCGGAAAAATTCAACGATTCGGTCGAACGTCCGGGAATCGTGCCGGCGGCTTACCTGGCGCGCGCGAAGTGGATCTCGATTGAGAGCGAGGATGCAGTGCCGCGCGCGGAGTTGAAGGGCATGATTCGGGAGTCGTATGAGCTGGTTTGGGCGAAGCTGCCAAAGAAGGCGCGGATGGTTCTCTCTGATGGTGTAAGGTAGAAATACGTCTACCTGGTACCTAGACTGGTATGAGTCTAAACATCAAGAACGACAACACGCATCGCCGAGCAAAGGAGCTTGCCCGATTGGCAGGCGAAAGCATGGTGGAAGCTGTGGATCGGGCAATTGCTGAGCGGCTGGAGCGCATCCGGAGAAAGCGTAACAAGGGAGCATTGGTGGAGAGACTCTTGGAGATCGGCCACGAATGCGCCTCCTTGCCAGTCCTAGATAAACGAAGTCCCGAGAATATGCTCTACGACAAGAAGGGGCTACCAAAATGATGGTCGTGGACTCGTCAGCACTGATCGCCCTTTTGAGCCGGGAAAGCGATGCAGCTCTTTACGCGACAGCGCTGAGCGAAGCGGATGGACCTTTGATTTCGGCTGCCACGCTGCTCGAGACGGGAATCGTAATGATGAACCGTTACGGACAAAAGGCAACCCGAAAAGTATACGACCTGCTCCAGGAAGCCGACTTTCGGGTGGAGAACGTAACTCCGCAGCACGCGCAGCTTGCGTTAGACGCCTATGCCCTCTACGGAAAAGGCCGACGGAGCACGGCAGGCTTGAATTATGGCGACTGTTTTTCCTACGCGTTGGCAAAGGCCACAGGGCTGCCCCTTCTGTTCAAAGGGCGGGATTTTTCCGGGACCGATGTGGAGTCGGTGCTTTGAAGGTTCAAGAAAAATAATCGCGTAGCTTCTCGGCCGGTCTTGGAACTAGCAAGGGACGGTTCAAGAAGTCGATGAACGGTGTCATGGCGCGAAAGCGATCGGCGATCTCGCGACGAAGCTGGGGCGTGGTCGCGAGAGACGGATCGAGCGTTGTATCTAGAAGCCAGTCTTTCTTCTTGATAAGATCGATCGCCGGATGGCCGGGGTCAAAACCTTTCGGGGCGCGGGTTAGCTCGTCGCCCTGCAACGCGCCCATGCGCTGGCGCAATCCTTTGTTGGCTAAGATGCGCCGTAGCTCTTGGTAGTTCGTAGCAATGTGCGTACGAACCACAAGCATGGTCTCGGGCGCCGGGTGATAGATGCCGCCGGCGACTTCGATCCGATCGCTCGAAACGCTCAAATAATAACCGCTCACAGCCATATGTTCGCCGCCGCG
>DATHKK010000399.1:0-3775 GCA_035489355.1 Candidatus Limnocylindria bacterium | reverse complement strand
CGCATCCAGCCGGAAAGCTCCGATGGACACGATAAGAAATACGCCGCATGCAATCAGTGCCACCGTGGCCACGCTCCGGCTCTTGCGCCGCGCCGCGCCGCGGACGGAGAGAACCGAGGAATCAACTGATGCGGTGGGGCGCGTCGCTCCGCGCGCGCCGCCAGCGCTTGCATTCTCCAAAGGCGTGCGCGGAGCGATGCGCCCTACCATGCGTCGAAGGAGCCATGAAGTTCCGGCCAGCCCGGCGAATAGGCACATCGCTCCCGCGCCGAAGAACGCTCCCGGGTTTTGCGGATCACTCAGCACGAACAGGATGGCCAGAGCCAAAGCCAGCACACCGATGGTGGCCGGCTTCTTCAACCAGCGAAGCAGGCGGCGAAAGAAAGAAAGCGCGCGTTCGCTGGAAGAATCGGTGAGGACGGTTTGCCCGACTTCCCCGGCCAACAATTCCCGCGCTGGCTGCTTCGCTTGTTTGCGCAACACGAACCAGATCGTAACGACAGCGACCAGTGTGCCGCTGATCAGTCCTGTTAAGATCGTGACTGGCGAAGCGTGGAACGACAGCGCGCTGGTGTTCGTGGCGCTACGCCAGATCGTCGTGAGACCGTGCAGCATCAGCCGCGCGTAAATGATTCCGCCCGCCACGCCGATGAGGCTGCCGATGAAGGCCAGCGCCGTGCCTTCGAGCAGAAACATTCTCCGCACCTGCGTCGCGCGGAAGCCAAGCGCGAGCAGCGTCCCGATTTCCGTCATGCGTTGTTCGAGTCCGAACTGAAACAGCAACGCCATCAGAATCAGCGCGGCGATGATGAGGAAAAAGCTAAACCCGATGAACAGCCCGCCGAAGTCTTGTGATTGCGAGGCAGCGCGCAGGGCTTGTTCGCGTGTAGCCGTGAATTCAAACCCCATGCTCGCGGCCGAGATGCGGGGAACTACGGGCGGGTAGTGGCCGACGCTATGCTGATAAAATGGACCGCCAAGCGCCCGACTCAACGCCAAGCGTAGCACTGCCTCGATCTGACGCACTTTTTGGAAGGCAACCTTCTCGTCGGCAATCAACCCGGTTTCGACGCGCACAGCCGTCAGGTTTCCGAATCGACTGGCCCAGATGTTTTGACCGGCGGTGAGGGAGATGAACGCTTTCGGCGTGCCGCGATATTGTTGCCAGTATTCGTCGTCCTTCGGACGAATCTTATGCACCAGCGGAAAGCTCGTTTCCCAATCTCCGGCGTGCTCGGCCTTGGCCACGCCTGGGAAATCCGGCATCAGCGTGCGGTCGCACAACGGATGCGTCATGGGAATAATCGCCCGCACGCGAAATCGGTTGGTGCGTTCCATGAGTTGCGAAACCTGGTCCGGCGCAAAATAAGTGAGCGCGATTTCGGTGCCGGGTTGTGCCTGAAGATCATCCGCGAGCCACTGGTTAACCACGATTTCGTCGGCGCGTAGATCCGACGGGAGCAACGACGAGTCCAGTGCGCTGACCATGGAATAGGGTGTCGTGTTGGTGCCAGCACCTAAGAGGTTCACCAGGTAGGTGAGAACTTGCACCGGCCTTTCATTCGCGTTCACCGAAGCCAGGTTCGCTCCTTCCACCAGCACCTGCGCAACGGCCGGCTCCATGAAAATGCGCGACGAGCGAACTTCGACGCCACTGTATTGGGGCAGCCAGCGCAGGCGCAGTTGGAGGTCGTCCATGTTGATGGCGCGTTGTACACTGGCCTGCAAGTGCGGGAGCGCCTCGCTTCCCGTGAGCACGTTGGTGCGCAAGACGATGTCGGATCGCAGCCACGACCATTTCAGACTAAACCGGCGACCGAGGTTGCTCAGGAAGGGTTTGCGGTCATTCCACGAATACTCTTGCACCGGCCCGGCCAGCAAAAGATTGGCGCGGTTCTCCGCGTTCACTCGAGTTTGCAGTTCAGTCAGATCGACGAATGCGTTGTGGGGCGGCACCTGGTTGGCGCGAAGACTCAGATTCCCCAAAGCGGCATCCGCCACTATTGCTTTCACTTTCAGTCGAACCGCGACTGAACCGTCGCCCGCGGAAACCGGCGACTCGGCTGAGATGGCTTCGGGCTTGCGAATGCGAAATAGCACTTCATCGCCGATGCCAACGCGGAGTTGAGACGCGAGCGCGTGGTTGAGCAGGACTTCGCCTGGTGCAATTCCGGAGTGAAGAGGGCTGCCCGCAAACGGTGCGAATTTGGCGTCCACGCCATACAGGTTGATCTGATTGGCCCGCGTGGTGGCGTCCGGTTTTGCCGCCGTGCCGGACACGCGCAGTAAAGCTGTGGCGGCAACGACATGGTGAGACATGTTGCCTTTCCCGTTCGCGCCACGAGTCATCGATATCCAGTCCTTGGTTTGCGGGCCGAAGGCACTGTTGATTCGATTGGGAAGGTCCGTGACGTAGAGCCTGTCGCCTGAGTCGATGGCGAAATGTGTTTGGCCAATCCTTTCCAAGGCCCGCTCGCGCAAACTCTCCCGTACCGAGTCGCCGACGATCAGTGCGCCAATGAGCGCCGCGCTGCCGATGGCCGCGCCAAGGACGACACCTAGATGCGAGCGCCAATGGAAGCGCAGGCTGCGTTTGATTAGTGTCCAGCCGGTCATTGCTGCACGAGTTGACCGTTCTGGATGACGAACAGGCGCTGCATCTGGCGCGCAAGATCGAGCGCATGGGTCACGACGATCAGCGTTACGTTTTCTTCTCGATTCAGTTCGCCAAGCAGCTTGGCCAGTTCCTCGGCGGAAACGCGATCGAGCGCGCCAGTCGGCTCGTCGGCAAGCAGGAGTTTGGGCTGATTGATCAGAGCGCGCACTACGGCCACGCGCTGGCGTTCCCCGCCGGAAAGCTGGCCCGGGCGGTGATGTGAACGATGATCGAGGCCGACCCGTTTCAGCAATCGCTCCGCGCGTTGCTCGGCGCCGTTCGCGGATCGGGAAGATTTCTCGGCGAGCGTCGGCACCAGCACGTTCTCCCAGACTGTGCAGTGCGGAAGAAGGTGATGGGCTTGAAAGATGAAACCAATCTCGTGATTACGAATGGCCGCCAGCGCGCGTTCGTCCTGTGCGCCCAGATCCTTGTCGCCGAGCCAGACTTTGCCGGAGTCGGCATGGTCGAGCGTGCCGATTATGTTCAACAGCGTGCTCTTGCCGGAACCGCTCGGGCCGATGATGGCCAGCGATTCGCCGGCGCCGACTTCGAGCGACACATCACGCAGCACCTCCACGGGCGCGCTGCCTTCGGCAGCGCGGTAATTCTTGCTGACGTGCTCCAGCTTCAACAACGGCACGGTTCCCATGAGTGAGTTCGTGACACAAGGATGGCTCAAGCTCACGGAAATTATTCTTCGGCGCGCGACGCAATGTAAAAGGACTTTGAGGCCGTGGCCGCAAAGCGCGATCAAATGGCCGCAAATTTTGCCTGCGAATCAGAAGCATTCGTGCATACTACTTCCATGCACTTCGGGAGGCATGAACGACCGTTGCCCGCCTCGCGTGGAATACGGACGAATTTACAGCGAGGAGGCGGCGCATTTACCCTGATCGAATTGCTCGTCGTCATCGCCATCATGGCAATTTTGGCGGCGATTCTTATTCCGGCTTTGAATGAGACGAAGGAGCGAGGGCGCGCCACGTATTGCCTCAATAATCTCCGCCAGCTTGGCCTCGCGCTGCACGTTTACGCCGGCGACCACGACGATTTTCTGCCTTACAACATGGGTGCCGAGGGCACGCATCGCACTGTCGCGGACGGGGAATATTTGAA
>DATHKK010000398.1:0-2902 GCA_035489355.1 Candidatus Limnocylindria bacterium | reverse complement strand
TAGCGTGAAGTAAGGTCGGCATAAAAAGCCACCAGGTCCGCCGGGCTGAGCTTCTGGCCGGTGCTCTTCTTGAACACGTAATGCTTTTTGTCCGCGACATAGAACTCAGACGCCGCCACGTCGAGCGCGAGAAAAATTTGTTTGCCGGCCTTGTAGCCTGCGTCCTTCGTCGCCTGGAGAATCGCTTCGATGGCAGCATCGGCGCTGTCGAGCTTCGGAGCAAAGCCACCTTCGTCGCCCACCGCCGTACTCAGACCCTTCTTCTTCAACACCGCTTTGAGCGCATGGAAAATTTCGGTGATGGCGCGCAAGCCTTCGCTGAACGTGTCGAAGCCCTTCGGCACGATCATGAATTCCTGGAAATCAATCGGCGCATCCGAATGGGCGCCGCCGTTGATGACGTTGGCCATCGGCACGGGAAGGACTTTGGCGTTCGGTCCGCCAATGTATTTGAAGAGCGGTTGGCCGAGCGCTTCGGACGCGGCCTTGGCCGTGGCCAGAGAGACAGCGAGAATGGCGTTTGCGCCGAGCTTCGATTTGGTTTCCGTGCCGTCCAATTCGAGCATGGTGCGATCGACAGTGAGTTGATCGAGCGCATCGATGCCGCGCAACTCGGGGAGAATTTTGTCCGTCACGTTTGCCACCGCTTTGGAAACGCCTTTGCCGAGGTAGCGCTTCTTGTCGCCATCGCGCAGTTCCAGCGCTTCATGTTCGCCCGTGCTCGCGCCGGAGGGAACGGCCGCGCGACCGACGGCGCCGCCAACGAGAATGACATCGACTTCAACGGTGGGATTGCCGCGCGAGTCGAGGATTTCGCGGGCCTGGATATCGAGAATAGTGCTCATGGTTCAGAGTTCAGGATTCGAATTTCAGAGTTCAAATTTCAGAGTTCAATTTCAAAAGGAGCGCGCATGATTATTGGCGGGCGAAGTCCCGTCAAGGAGTGAGCCATTGCAGCGGAAGCACGCGCAAATTCTCAGAACGGTCTGAAAATTCAGGCGGCGGAGTGCGCCCGTCCTCGGGCGCAACAACGCGAACCACCCGAGATCGTGGAAACAGTTCACACCGGCGGCCTTCCGGCGTGGCTGCGCCCGAAACGGACGCACTCCGCCCTTACAACCCGCCTGTCGCGATCTGGACCAGCGCCTCTTCCTTCTCTGGTCCGCTGATGAAATCCATCGCGCGTAAGTAACGATCTTTTTCGGGCGCGGCCACGTCGGGCGCCGTAATCAACTTCACCAACATCGGAAGCGTTTTGGGCGAGCGCGTGCGCCACACGATGTCGCGGCCCGCCGCCGTGTCCCACTTGCCTTTCACTTGTTTCAGCCAGGCCTCGAAGAACTTCTCCTGCTGCTGGTCCGCGCCGATGCCGAGGGCTTCGAGATACCAACGGTCCTTGCCGTCGTATTGCGCCGCGAGCGTGGCCCAGAGTTTGGGAGCGTCAGCAGATTTACTGTGACGCAACGCAATGGCGCACTCACGCCGCACCTGCGCGGAAGGATCTTTGGCCAGCTTCTTGACGTAAGGAATCGTGTTCATTTTCAACTCACGCGCGATGCGCAAGCCGGTGATGCGGATGTCCGAATCCTTATCCTTGAGCGCTGCCTCCACGTACTTCTTCTCATTGCCCTTAATGCGCGCGAGCAACTGCAAGGCGCGCGCCCGCATGCGCGGCTCGCTGTTCTGTTTCCAAAGCGTTTCCAACTCCTTCTGCGCCTGGCCCTGCATCTTGTTCAACTCCATCCAGGCGAGATAGCGCGTGGCCTGGTTGGGCGATTGCAGCGCGGCCACGCAGCCAACCGCCGTTTTCAAATCAATGGCCGGCACGGAAGATTTGAATCCCGCCGGCGCCATGCGATACACGCGGCCCGTCATGTTGGTGAGCGCGCGGTCGGCCATGTTGTGACCGCCGACGCCCGCATCATTCCAATCCGCGATGTAAAGAGCGCCGTCCGGCCCGACGCAGACATCCGCCGGTCGATACCAGTTATCGCTGCTCGAAAGCACATTCTCGATCTTCGCCGTGTAGCCCGCGCCCGAATCCTCCACCGGATAAGCGCGCACCACCTTCGGTCCCGCGTCGCAATGAATGATCTGGTTGCGAAAAACTTCCGGCAACGCCTTACCTTCGTAGATCGCGATGCCCGTCGGCGAACCATTCCCCGTCAGCAACAAGTTGGGCACCACGCCAGGATCGTATTGATGCCAGTGGTAGTAAGGTTTCTCGCTCTCGTTCGCGCCCTTGGCCTGCGCGTTTTTCCAACCGGTTCCCCACGCCGCGCCCGTGAGTTCGTCCGTGAATCCATAATTGCCGAACTCCATCACGTAATTGATGCGCACGCCTTTGTTGCCGTCGTCGTCATTGTCGGACTGCCAGATCGTGCCGAAAGAATCCACCGCCAGTTCGTAGTTATTGCGGAAATTCCATCCCAGCGTTTCGAGTTCGCTGCCGTCGAGATTGCACCGGAACGCCATGCCTTGGCGGTACGGCTTGCCGTTGCCTTTGACTTCGTTGCCCGCGAGATCGACAGCGGTTTCAAATCCGTCCGAAGGCACTGGCCCGTGCAACGGCAGCGCCATGATTCCGCCCTTGGGCCGGCGCAACTCCTTCACTTCGTTGCCGAAGTTGAAATAGAGTTTCCCATCCGGGCCGAACACAAACGCGTGCGTGCAGTGATCGTGATCGCCTCGGGAAGAGTCCCTGAAAAGCAACTCGCGCTTGTCCGCTACGCTGTCGCCGTCCGTGTCGGTCAGCACGAACACATTAGGCGAGCTGGAAACGATGACCTTGTTGCCGAGGATGCAAATGCCCAGCGCGGAATTGATCGTCGGGTCCTGATAAAACGTCGTCTCTTTGTCGGCGCGCGCGTCGCCGTTTGTATCTTCGAGAATCACAATGCGA
>DATHKK010000397.1:0-5175 GCA_035489355.1 Candidatus Limnocylindria bacterium | reverse complement strand
CTCGACGCTCCCTCGCAAACATTGATTTTCACGCTCTTGCCCGGCGCGCCGTCGGGAATTCTGTTCAATCCGGCCAATGGAGGAATGACCTGGATCACCGGCGAAGGGAATGGGCCGAGCACGAACGAGATTCGCGTGCGCATCACCGACAACGGCCAGCCCAGCCTGAGCACCACGTCCACGGTCACTGTCGTGGTGCGCGAAGTAAACTCGGCTCCGTCGTTGCTCGCGATCACCAACCGCACGATCAGCGAACTGTTCACGCTGAGTTTAACCGCGGCGGCTTCGGATTCAGATCTGCCGACCAACACAGTGAGCTTCAGCCTCGGCGCGGGCGCTCCGACGAACGCGACGATTCATCCGGTCAGCGGCCAATTCTCATGGCGTCCGACCGCGACGCAGGGACCGTCCACCAACGTGATTCGCATCCTCGCGACGGACAACGGTTTGCCTTTGCTGAGCGCCACGCAGACCTTCACCGTGATTGTCCGCGACTCGCAGGCCAACTTCATGGTCGCCGTTGGATCGACGAATCTGTTCGCCGGACAGAGCAACAACGTGCCCGTCACGCTCAACGCGGGACTCGATCTCTCCGAGATCCAATTCAACCTCGATGCGTCGGCCGCGCGGCTGAACAATTTGCAGTTGGCCGATCTTTCGGGTGATGTCACCTCCGTGACGCTGCTGCCCGTGTCGGGCGACCGCTCGCTGGTGCGCTTCAACCTGGACGGCTCCGGGGCGCTGGCCGCCAACCGCACGCTGGCCAGGCTTTCGTTCGTGGCGAACAGCAACGGACCTTCCGCGATCATTCCGCTCCAGATGAGTGACCTCAGCGCGAAGATTCCGGGCGGTGCAGACGCTGGCCTGGGCGCCGGCTTCAGCGGACGAGTGATCATCGTCGGCCTTGAGCCAGTCCTGACGATGGATCGCACCCCGAACCCGCGACTGACTCTCTATGGCCACCCCGGCACGAATTACAACATTGAGAGCCGGACGAACCTGATCGGGAGCGGGGCGTGGACAACATTCGTGAGCTTCGTGCTGAGCAACGAGTTCCAAAGCTTCCCGATTGTTGCCGACAGGACCTACGCGATTTACCGCGCGTCGGAGGTCATTGCCGGAAGCTCACACCTTGTGGCGCAACAAAATGGCCTGGCGATCTCGCTCGTGCTGCAAGGGCAGGCCGGCGTGACGTATCAGCTTCAATCCAAGACGAACCTCGCCAGCCCGACTTGGGAAGTCGTCTCTACGCTCTTGATGACGAACTCGACGCGTGTGTTCGCAATAACCAACGACGGTGCGCGCGTGCGTTTTTATCGGATGGTTAAACCGTAACTCCTGACGAGGGACGAACGAGTGGGTGATGGGGAGTGCGTGATGCGGATGTGTCACACCTGCTTCTTGCGTTCGCGAATGCGTTGCCGCCAATAAAGTCCGACGACAATTGCCAGGCCCAGCATTCCGCTAAAGCATGCAAAGGCGAGTAGCAGCGCAATAGGTAAAGCAAGAAGCCAGATCATTCCGAGCATCATGTAACCAGCGAACCAGAGCGGTTGGGACTTAAGAAGGTGGTTAAGCATTTAGAACCGGAACTTGGTGCAGCAGGCGCGATCATGTATCCATCTCGCATGAGGCAAACGGAACGAGACATTCTCGACGCGCTGCTGGAGTTGGAGCGCACGGTCGAAGCCATGCCGCGCACCATGCCCAAACCCAACTTGCTGCCGCTGTTTTCACGGCTCGATGAACTGACTCGCTCCTTGCCCACGTCCACGGAGCCGTTGCTCCTGCATTATCTGCACAAGAAAAGTTACGAGAAGGCGCGATTGTTTCTGCAAGGGCAGGATGCGGAGAATCAGGCCGGGAATTGTCGCCACGTGGATAACCATGGCCGCGAGTGGAAGCCGGAAAGCACCGCTGGGGGAACGCATGAAACCGGGGACGGCAAGATGCCGCCAGCACGCTGATGCTCGAAGACACCATCGCTGCCATCGCGACGCCGCTGGGTGAAGGTGGACTTGCCGTCATACGCGTTTCCGGTGCAAACGCGTTCATCGTTACAGACAAAGCTTTTGTCCCGCGCGGCAAGTCGTCGTTGAAAACTTCGGAGGCGCCGACGCATACGTTGCAGTACGGCCACATTGTTGCCGACGAGCGCGTTATTGATGAAGTGCTTGTGGCTGTCATGCGCGCGCCGCGCACGTTCACGCGCGAACACACGGCTGAGATTACTTGTCACGGTGGCGTGCTCGCGGCGAAGATGGTTCTGGACGCAGTCCTCGCGAGCGGTGCGCGGATGGCGGAGCCGGGTGAGTTTACCAAGCGCGCGTTTCTCAATGGGCGCATCGATCTCGCGCAGGCCGAAGCCGTGGCTGACTTGATCGCGGCGCGCACGGAATTGGCCGCCGCCGCCGCCAACGAACAGCTCGCGGGCAAGCTTTCCCAACGCATCAATGAAGTGCGCGATCAGATGATGATCACGCTCGCGCACATCGAGGCGCACATTGATTTTCCCGACGAGGACATCGCGCCCGATACGCAAGCAGCACTCGTGCAACGCCTGCGTCACGCCTCCGCCTTCATGGAAGAATTGTTGCGTACGGCGAATGAAGGCCAGGTCCTGCGCCGCGGCATTCGCGCGGCGATCGTCGGGCGGCCGAACGCTGGCAAGTCGAGCCTGCTCAACCAACTGCTTGGCCACGATCGCGCCATCGTCTCGCACATTCCTGGCACCACGCGCGACACGATCGAGGAGACGGCGAACATTCGCGGCATACCGGTGGTGTTTATCGACACCGCCGGATTGCGCGAAGGCACGAATGAAATCGAGATCGAGGGCATCAAACGCAGCCGCACCAGTCTCGAACGCGCCGAGTTGATTCTGCACGTGCTGGATAATTCAGAACCGCTCACGGATTCAGACACCACTTACCTCGGTGAATTCTCGAACAAGAAACGCATCCTCGTCCGTAATAAAGTGGATTTGCCGGCGCGTCTCGATTTGCCCGCACTCGACGCGCCGGTCGTGGAAGTGAGTTGCGCCACTCGTGCTGGCCTTGAATCGCTCAAGGACACGATCAAGTCGCTCGTGTGGTCGGGCGAAATCAGTTCGGACATGTTGCAGGTGATGATCAACTCGCGTCATCAGGATGCGTTGCGCCGGGCGCGTGAGGCCACGGAGAATACGATCGAGGCGTTTCAGTCGGGCCAGACGCTGGAAATTCCCGCGATGGAATTGCGCATCGCGACCAACGCCATCGGCGAAGTAGTGGGCAAGACGACGACGGAAGATTTGCTCGATGCGATCTTCAGCCAGTTTTGCATTGGGAAGTAACGTGCTGCCAGTTTGCAACTGGCAGGGCTTTGATAAGGGCGGAGACGCAGTCAGTTCACGAATCGAAGGCGACATGCGAGCCTCATCTGCCGGTTGCAAACCGGCAGCACGCTGTGTTCGTGAGAAGGATTGAAATGGCGGAAGTCATTCCGCATCTTCGCGCCGATGCAAGACATCGACCACGGTGATCCATTGGATGAGCTTCTCACGTGCCGGCTGGATTTCGGACGGCGCAAATCCGAGCCATGCACCATCGTCATCTTCGGCGCGAGCGGCGACCTCACTTACCGCAAGCTGATTCCGGCGCTCTACCATCTCTGCGCGGGCAAACAATTGCCTGCGCCTTATCGCATCATCGGCTTTGCCCGCCGCGAGAAATCGGACGAGGCATGGCGGGCAGAGTTGAAGGAAGGGTTGGAAAAGTTTTCCCGCACCAAGAAGGCCGATCCGGCGGTCTGGGCCGATTTCTCGGCGAACATATTCTATTGCCAGGGCGAGTTCGGCGACGTGAACGCCTACAAAAAGTTGAAGCAAATGATCGAAAACTTCGATCACGAAGGGCTGAAGAAGAACCAACTCTTTTATCTCTCCACATCGCCCAGCCAGTTCGCGGAAGTGGTGGAGCATTTGAACAGCGCGAACCTGCTGCACAAGGAGCGGCCGGCCGGCGCAGGCTGGCAGCGCATCGTCGTCGAGAAGCCGTTCGGCCATGATCTTTCGTCGGCGCGGGCATTGAACCTCGACCTGATCAAGCACGCGCACGAGCGGCAGATCTTTCGCATCGATCATTATCTGGGCAAAGAAACGGTGCAGAACATTCTCGTGTTCCGGTTCGCGAACTCGATTTTCGAACAGCTTTGGAACCGGCAGTGCGTGGACAATGTGCAGATCACCGTCAGCGAAAAACTCGGCGTCGGCGCGCGCGGCGGTTATTACGAGGAAGCCGGCGCGCTGCGTGACATGATGCAGAACCATCTGCTGCAAGTGCTCGCGCTCTCGACGATGGAGCCGCCGACGTCGCTCGAAGCGGAAGCGATTCGCGATGAGAAAGTGAAGTTGCTCCGTTCGATTCGTCCGCTGCATCCCAGCCAGGTCGCGACCAACGTTGTGCGCGGCCAATACACCGAAGGCGACATCGATGGACAGCCAAAGCCCGCCTATCGCCAGGAGAACAAGGTGAAGCCGGGATCGAACGTGGAGACTTACGTCGCGGCGAAATTCTACATCGACAACTGGCGCTGGTCGGGAGTGCCGTTTTATTTGCGCACGGGAAAATATCTTCCGCTGAGCGCGAGTGAAGTGCGCGTGCAGTTCCGCCCGACGCCGAGCGTGCTCTTCGCGGCGCAGTGCGGGCCGAAGCTGGATGCAAATTCCATCACGCTGCGTTTGCAACCGAACGAAGGCATTACGCTGCGCATCAACGGCAAAATTCCCGGCACGAGTTTGCAACTGCGCCCGGTGCGCATGCACTTCAGTTATGACAGCGAATTCGGCGCTTATACGCCGGAGGCTTACGAGCGTCTCTTGCTCGAAGCCATCGAGGGCGATGCCACGCTGTTCATTCGCCGCGATGAAGTGGAGACGGCCTGGGGCATTGTCGATCCGATCAAAGCAGGGTGGGGGGACGAGTCACTCACCGAGCGCGAGTTCTACGCCGCCGGAACGTGGGGGCCGGTGGCCGCGGAGCAAATGCTCTCGGTGCGCGGACATACCTGGCGCAATCCACAACCAGAACTCGGCGGCGCGGTGAAGGTGGGCGGGCACTGAGTTCATTTCATGCCGCGCTTCATCGGCTCGACTGTGCAAAAGTATTTCCGAGCCGTTGCGGTCGTCGTGAGGGA
>DATHKK010000396.1:0-3044 GCA_035489355.1 Candidatus Limnocylindria bacterium | reverse complement strand
AATAGCCTGTTCCGCGGCTGTCAGAAATTCCCCGGTGCGGGTTTCCGGTTCCGGCGCGCAGAACTTCCATGGATTCTTGCCGCCTTCACTGGACATGGATTCAGAGAAACAACCGGACATCGAAGAGATGCCGCGGATGGTGGATGAAAACCGCAAGGCCATCGAGCGCATCAAGGAGGACTTGCGCAAGTTGAAGAGGCAGATGGGGATCGAACAACCTGAGGACGGCGAGCGTCCTGAACGCACAAAGCGCTAGTGTGCGTTTCTCACCGGAAGTTTGGAAACTTCACGGGCCGTCCGAAAGCGCCAGCCCTTGGAATTCAAGTTTTGGTTAATCCGGACACGCTCAAGCGAGAACTCCAATGCCGCGCCTCAACTGGTTTACTCCCGCATTTAATTCTTGTCCGCATGAATTGTCTGGCCGGACATTCGCGCGATTGCGCAGCGCGAAGAACAGTTCGAGCCCAGCGGCGGCGGTGAGTGACGGCCCCGTGGAACCCATGCTGAAGTTCCGGTTCCTCATCGCTTACGACGGTGCGAACTACGAAGGATGGCAGATGCAGAAGACCGGCCTCGGCGTGCAACAGTGCATCGAGGAGGCGTTGCAGAAGTTTTGTCCGGGCGCGGGCCGCGTGCATGGATCAAGCCGCACGGACACGGGCGTTCACGCGCTCGGCATGGTGGCGCATTTCGAGGTTCCCCGACGCGCTTTCAAAATGTCGGCGCGCAAGCTATTGCTCGCCATTAACTCATTTCTGCCTGAAGACATTCGCGTGCTGGAGGCCCGTCGCGCGCCCGCCAAATTTCACGCGCGCTTCAACGCAAAGGGCAAACAGTACCGCTACTTCGTTTGGAACCACACGGCGATGAATCCGTTGCAACGGGGTCGCGCGTGGCACGTGCCGGTGCCGCTCGACTTTGAAATGATGAAGCACGCCGCAAAATTCTTCGTTGGCAAACACGACTTCAAATCGTTCGCCGTGAATCGCCGTTATGAAATGGCTTCCACGGTGCGCACGGTCACGCGTTGCGAAGTCCGGCGGCGCGGGCGCGAACTGACGTTCATCATCGAAGGCGATGGTTTCCTTTATAAAATGTGCCGCGGCATCGTCGGCACGATCGTCCAGGCGGGACAGGGGAAGTTTCCGCCGGAAGAGATCAAAGTGATGCTGGATGGCCAGGACCGCCGCCTCGCAGGCATGACGGCTCCGGCGCATGGGTTGGTTTTGTGGAGAGTCTTTTATTGATCGTTCGTAATCAAACACCGCCGGACCGATGCACATCGTTCTAGTCGAACCCGAAATTCCACCGAACACCGGCAATGTGGCCCGCCTCTGCGCCGCCACGCGCACGACGCTGCACTTGATCGAGCCGCTCGGCTTCGCGCTGGACGATGCGCAACTCAAACGCGCCGGCATGGATTACTGGCGTCATCTGACGTGGCATCGCTGGAAAAACTGGACGACGTTCGTCGCGCAAATAAATCCCGCCGCTCGCCTGTGGTTCATCGAATCAGGCGGCGCGCGGCATTACGCTGAAGCACAATTCCGCGCCGACGATTACCTCATCTTCGGTCGCGAGACGGCGGGATTGCCCATACAATTGCTGGAGGAGAATCGCGAACGCTGGTTGCGCATCCCGATGTTCAACGCCGAAGCCCGCTCGTTGAATCTTTCCAACTGTGTGGCGCTCGTGCTCTACGAAGCATTGCGGCAGCAGGGCTTTGACGGAGAACTCTAGGACTTGTTGTCCAAATGGTGCGACGGCGTGAAAAGCAGGGCGCTCAGATGCAATCCGGAAAAGAGAAGGGCGGTGCCGCCACGAGCACCGCCCTTCCTTGTTTCAGAGTTTCGAAATCACGGCGGCGGCACGGTCTGGAAGAATATCCATCCGCTTTGATCTTCGCCGATGCCGTAACCGGAGCCGACGTTTTGTTTCTGCAAGACCGCGCCTCGGAGCGGAATGGTCTGGGTCGTGCCCGCTTCCTTGAACGTGCCTCGGAACAGACCGGACGCTGGTGTGAAGATCAGCTTCAACGTGTTCGGCCCATTGTTCACGAGCTTGCTCTTCGGTCCGAAGGTCTCGGGATTGCTGCTGTCCGGCAAATTGCCGCCGTTCAGAATCACCAGGCCATCAGTGATTTGCAGCACGCTGTCGCTGCCGGTTGGCCGCAGGTAATGCGAGCCGACGGCATCACTATTCACGGCAAAACCGGCCGGGTAGAGCGCGCCGCCGGCGATGGCTGGTTTGATCCAGCGCAACGTGCCGGCCAGATCATTGCCGCCGTCATCGGCAAAGCGCAGCCAGCCAAGCAACACGCCGCGTCCGCCGCAGAGCGAGTCGTATAACGACCAGTCGCCGTTCTTCGAGATGGGCACGTTTTGCACCAGGGCAGTGCCGTCCGCGAGCTTGCCTTTCAACCGGATGGTGCCATTCGCGGCCACGGTCACCGTGGCGTAACCATCGCCCACCGGCGATTCCGTCGCGCCTGCCGTGCCGGGAATAATCAAGGTGTATTTCCCAGCCTGCGGCGCGGGATTGGCGGAAGTGAACACATCGCGATCGCCGTACAAGGGCGCGACCCAGGCGCCGTCGCCGACGTTGCCGGAGATGATGTCCGGTTCGTCGAGATCGGCTTCCCAAATCACCGTGAGCACTCCCGCGGCCGCGGTGCTGATGGAGTTGGTGGCTTTGCCGTCAGCCGCAAACCGTCCGCGCGCCGAATGTTTCTTGCCCGCGACGTGCAACGTCCCGCCGTAACGGCCATCGCGGCCGATCGTGAGCGTGAAGAATCCAGCGTGCGTTACGTCCGTGAAATTCTCCTCCAGGTAAAGACCATGAAACACGCCCGCGATGGGAGTGAATGGCTCCGGGGTCCCGGCCTCGACGAAGGTCGCGATGATCACAAGGTTCGATGCCATGACGAACGTCAACGCCGGCGACGTTTCGGAGACGCCTCCCGACCAATCGGCGAAGAGCCATCCTGTTTCCGGCGTCGCGCTCATGGTGTAGGTCTGCCCGATTTGCAAAACCTGGCCGTTGGT
>DATHKK010000395.1:0-3522 GCA_035489355.1 Candidatus Limnocylindria bacterium | reverse complement strand
ATTTCATTTCCACCAACGGCCTTGAAGTTTTTGCAGGTGAATTTCCAGACGAACTATGGCGGCCTGGCCTTTCAGGCTTCGAAGCTCGAAGTCTATGAAGCGGTTCCCGAAAAATCGATCGTCGCTGACGTGGCGATCAATCTCGCGGCACCGGCGGCTGGGGGCGCGGTCGTGCGCTTTTCATCGCCGCAGACGAATCTCACGCAGTTGTTCGACGGCCAGGTGAGCAACGATGGTTGGATGACACTCGATAACAATTTGCCCACTGAAATGGTGCTGGCCTTTCGCGGAGATCGCGCCGCGCTGATCGATCGGGTCGTGCTGAATCCGCAGAGCAAGCGACCCAAGGAATCGTGGCCCCGGCGTGTGAGCATCTCCGTTTCCGCCGAGCATCCGCTCGATGGATTTGAGGAGATTGGAATTTTCGCCATCGAACCGGAGCCACGTGAACAGGAATTTCGCGTCCGCCGTCGCGGGCGATTTGTGAAGCTGCGGATCCTGGAGAATCAAGGTGGAACCAACGCCAGCCTCGGTGAGTTCAAAGTGATCGAAGGGCGCGCAGATGATTATCGCTCATTGCTGATGACTCCGATCCGCGCGTTCGCGTCGTCCAGCAAAGGCGAAGCGAACACTAATGCGTTGGCGGCTGTGGCGGTTGGAATTCCTGAAGCGGAACCAAACAATCGTTCTGTTCAGGCCGTTGATCTCGTTTCGGGCAAAACGATGAGAGGCTCGATCGACCCGCGCTCGGACGAAGATTATTTTTCCTTCAAAGTTCCCGGACCGGGCGCCGAGGTGATGACGCTGGAACTGGACGGACATCCCAACGTGCGCACGAGCGTTTCGTTGCTCAGCGAGGCGGGAAGTGAATTGAAACGCTTCGATCCGGCACGGCCGCCCGCGCAACAGGCGCGACTGTCCTGGCGCGTGGAACCGGGCCGATATTTTCTGCGCATCTACGAGCCGCCCAGCAGCATCGTCGTGGTGTGGGATTCCAGCAGCAGCATGAGCGGTCGCGAAAAAAAGCTGCAGACCGCAATCGAAACGTACATTTCGCGCGTAAGGCCGAGTGAGCGTTTGCAACTCGTGCAGTTCAGCCGTAACACCGCGGCGTTGTTGCCGGACTTCACCAGCGATCCCGGGAAGCTCCAGGCCGCAATCAAGAGCAAATTCAAGTTGAGCGGCGGCACGTCCTTCTTCGATGCGATGACCAATGCCATGACGTTGCTGGACAAAGTCGAAGGCAATCGCGCGATCATCGTGATGACTGATGGCGCGGACTCGAGCAGCCGTTTGAGCTATCCGGCGTTTTGGAAACAGATCGAGGAGAAGCGCATCCGCATCTATTCCATCGGGCTGGGCGGCAACTTGAACCAGAGTTCGGGCCGCACCGGCGCTTCGCCACGGCGCACACTCAAACACATTTCCATGGCCACGGATGGATGGGAGTTTTTCACGGAAGACCCGGAAGAGTTGGGCGTGCTCTACGACATCATCGCGGATGATTTGCGGAGCGAAGCCAAGTACGCGTTCACGCCGCGCTTCGGACTGGGCCGAGGTGCGCTTCAGGTTTCCGCCGGCAGCATCGATCGAATCTCGCCCAAGACTTCGGTGGTGGAATTGATTTTCGATGCCTCCGGTTCGATGCGTGAAAAAATTGAAGGCCGGCGCAAGATCGAAATTGCGAAGGAAGTAATGTCGCAAACGATCGACGGCTTGCCGCCTGAACGTCAGGTCGCGCTGCGCCTGTTCGGTCATCGCATGGCGTCGCAGAAAATCGAGGCGCGCTTTGATTCGGAACTGGTGGTGCCGGCGCAGCTACTCGATCGCGCGTTGCTCAAGGAACGCATCAACCGATTGCAGCCCGTCGGCACGACGCCGATCGCCTACTCGCTGTCGCAAGTGACGAATGACTTGAGCAGTTTCAGCGGCGACCGCGCGGTGGTGCTGGTCACGGACGGGCGGGAAGAAGCGGGAGGTGATCCGGAAGGAGTGCTGCAGCAATTACAGAAGCAGGGTTTCAAGGTGCGGTTGATCATCGTGGGTTTTGGATTGAAGCCAGAGGTGCGCGAGGACGTGCGGCGGCTGGCTGAAAATTACGGCGGACACTTTTTTGACGCCAACACGACGACGGAATTGCGTCAGGCGATCCAGCACGCCGTGTTGGAAATTCCCATGACGCTGCCGTTCAAGGTCGTCGATTCCGATGGCATCATGTTGAGCGAAGGCACGACGGGCAAAGGCGAGTTGAAGGTGCCGGCGGGCGTTTATTCAGTGCTGATGGACGCGCCCGGCAAAGAGATTGCCGTGCCGAATGTTCGTGTCAGTCCCGACGCCCGCAGCAAAGTTTTCGTGCGCAAGGAAGGCGCCCAATACACGGTGCAGGTTCAGGGGCCGTGACTTGTCGGCGATTTCGCGGCGGCGGCGCACTGATTCACATTAAGTACTTCCCCGCGCACTTTCTTGTTCGACATTTGAAATGAGTGCGCGATGTTGCGGCGTCGCAGGACATGAAAACGTTCGCGCCAACGCAAACCAAAGAACGGCTTTCCGAAAGTCAGCGCGCCGCGCTTATCACTCTGCTCGCGGACGAGGACGCGGCGGTTTATCAAACGGTCCGCAGCAAACTTCTCTCGTTCGGCACACCCGTCATGGAATGGCTTCGCCCGTCCTTGCTCAGCGATGAGCCGCTGTTGCGCCGCCGGGCGCAGGAAATCATTCGTTATTTCGGCCGGCAGGCGGCGGATGAACGTTTCATGGGATTCTGTGGCAGCCGCGGTGAAGACCTGCCGCTGGAGGAAGGCGTGTGGCTGCTCGCGCAAACGCAGTATCCCGAGATCAATCTTGCCGCTTACGACGCCTTGCTCGACGCGTTCACGGCGTCGCTCCGCACCCGTATCGATTTCACGGCCGACGTCGAGCAAATCATCGGCGCCATCAATGATTATCTCTTTCGCGAACTGGATTTCACGCCGAACGAGGTGAACTATTACGACCCGGAAAACAGTTTCCTTAACTGCGTCATCGACCAGCGCACCGGCAATCCGATCAGCCTTTGCACGATTTACCTTTTGCTCGCGCGCCGCTTGAAATTGCCCATCACGGGCATCGGGTTACCGGGGCATTTCGTCTGCCGTTACCAGACCTCGACCGTCGAGGTTTACATTGATGCCTTCAATCGCGGGAAGCTGCTAACGAAAGCGGACTGTATCAAATATCTGCTGCACACGCATCATGGGTTGGAGGAGGGTTACCTCGCGCCCGTCACGCCGCGACGGATGCTGCTCCGCATGTGCGCCAACCTGCACCAGATTTATCTGCACAACGAGCAGGCGGAGGAAACCGCCCGCTTCCAACGTTATTTGGTCGCGCTGGCGAAGTGATTTTGGCCAGTCGCGGCTTTCCGCCCGGGCTGACACCGTAATGTGACGTGACAGCACACGGCGACTGATCCAAACATTGTCCGTTTTGAAACCCGCATACATCTGCTCACGCGCCACGTCGCGATCACGCTGATCCATG
>DATHKK010000394.1:0-2545 GCA_035489355.1 Candidatus Limnocylindria bacterium | reverse complement strand
TCCGCAATGGCCGTGGTCCGTGTATTCGCATAGACACACGTCGGTGATTACCAGCAATTCCGGTAACACACGTTTCAGTTCACGCACGGCGCTCTGAACAATTCCAGTGGCCGCATAAGCGCCGGAAGCGCGCGCATCCTTCTTCTCTGGAATTCCGAAGAGCAACACCGCGGGCACGCCGAGTTCATGCGCAAGCGCCGCTTCCTTCACGACTTCATCAACCGAAAGCTGGAACACACCGGGCATCGCCTGCACCGCGCGCCGCACCTTTTTTCCGGGCACGGCGAAGAGCGGCAGCACCAGTTGTTCGACGCTCAAACGAGTTTCGGCCACGAGCCGACGCAGCGCCGGTGACTGGCGCAATCGGCGCGGCCGATACGCGGGGAACTGGGCGAAGGTTCGCGTGTTCATGGGCGCGCAACGTAGCAAGTGAAAGGTTTGTTGTCAGTTGTTCGTTGTCAGTGTCCGCAAAGTCTTTACGTTTTGCGCCGTGAAGAACCGCCTGGCCATCGCTCTCGTCTGTGTCGCCCTCATTGTAGGCTTGGGCATTGCTGCGGTTCTCGCCCTCGCCATCGTGCGGCGCAGTTCTGCCCCGCGTTTTGCCAGCACGCCTTCCGTCGTCCTTCAGATTCAATCGCTCTCGGAATTGGTCACGGTGAAGTACGTCATCGAGAAAGTGATCTTTGCCGAGTCGCCGAAAACCACGACCATCGATCAATTGCTGCCGGGCCGTGACGACAAACTGATTTTGCTCGCGCATGGCGTGGTGAAGGCCGGCGTCGATTTATCGAAACTCAAAGCTGAAGACGTGGAGGTGAATGGGCAGAACATTCGCATCAACGTGCCAAAGGCCGTCGTGACCGATGGCTACCTCGATGAGAACGCCACGCAGGTTTTGGACCGCCGCACGGGCTTGTTGCGCACTTACGATCAAAAGCTCGAACAGCAAGCGCGACAAGAAGCGCTCGCGCAGATCATTCGCGCTGCGCGGCACAACGGCATCGAGCGCGAAGCCAACGAGCGCGTGCAGCAACAGCTCGCCTCGTTCCTCAAATCGCTGGGCTACCAGGAGGTGCAGGTCCAAACCCGCAGTGCGAAGTGATGTTCTCGCTCCTCGGGCCTCAAAGCTGCAGTGGATATCGACGCTGCCTTCCGATGAAATTGCTAAAACGGGCAGCACGGTGACCAAGGCAGCATGGCAAATGATTATCGAAGGGAAATTCACTCGGCGTCCGTGATTATGAACTACTACCAATTGTCCTCGAAAAGCCCAAATCCAGAGACGCCGGACAAAACGTGGTTTGCTGAAGCGAAACAAACAATTCTCTGCAAAGAGTGCGCCTCGGCGCGTGTGACCGGCCAACCCATCGACGTCGTGCTTCAAACAATGCCTGACAGGTCGGCGCTAAACGTCGTTCACGGGGTCTGCGTCCAGATTGCGACAGTCTCTCTTCTTAAAGCATTGTTTCCAGAGGGGCCGGAAAATTGTCTGCTTTTGGGCAAAGTGTTTGGTCCAGACCGAAAAGAAGCTGTCGATTTCGTGACCATAATGAAACTGGAGCGCATTCTGATTCGTGGCAACGAGCGTTCAGAGTTCAGAGTCTGTCCTGACTGTCACCGGATTTGGTATTCGACTATCGGCAAGCGATACCTCCTAAAACGGGATGTTGGCAACATCAGCGTCTTTGAATCACAATTCGGCGGTCTTGTCGTTGCGGAGCCAGTCGCGCAACGAGTGATTGGCGGCAAGTGGAGGAACTTGGTCATCCAAAAACTCGAACTCCGCGATGAACCGGTTGACGGACTCGATATTCCCGTCTGATGAACTACTATCAATTGTCTTCAAAAAGCCCGACCCCAGAAACACCAGATAAAACCTGGTTGTGGAAGCGCAAAGAACCCTGCTTTGCAAGGGCTGCAATGCGCCGATCACGTGGCGCCGGAGGCAAAAACCAAGCTGCTGGAAGAAGTGATTTCATGTTGGGTGCGCGTTGTCCAAATCTTGGTTCTCTTGTCTCCTGCTCTCGCCGAGGAGAAGAGAGCGGCGTTCGAGGGGATGTGTTTCTGTCTCGACGAGAGCTTTAACAAATACGCTCAACCACGTAAGCGTTGGGAGGTTTTGATGACAGTCGTTCCAGAAAACATCGTCACCTGGTATCAAGAGGACATTTTTTCTCGAAAAACGAGTGCACTGCTCACGAAGTATCTCAGAGCAAACGAAGGCACTGTCGGAGAACTGCTCGTCCTCTTATTGCAAATCCAACAGAAACCGGTTGGTTGGGCGAAGGACATCGAGAACTTCATTGTGAAGGCGAACAAAAACTCATTTTATCTCAATCGCGTTTACGTGACGCTTCAAAGTGAATTTAAGCTCGGGTTTTCCACAGAGCGAAATCGAGCAGACCAGCGTCGCCTGGCGGGCATGGCTGTGGCTAAACATTCTATTGGGGTTAAGCATCCCAGTGCTGAACTGAATGAAACAGCAGCGAAACAAGTCTTGGATGACGACGACCCACCGAAAAATAGACCGGCAGGCACCTAACGT